>CAZGMU010000218.1:0-8334 GCA_964526975.1 uncultured Planctomycetaceae bacterium | reverse complement strand
GCATGCCGTGTTGGTGGAAACTGTTCGTGGGATTGGCTATCGTTTTCGCGATCCGGCGAGTGCGGAATATGCGGAGTGACGGTTGGTCCGACAAAATAGTGCAAGAACGCGCTAAGCCGCGTAGCGGGAATGGAAGCGGAGTCGTCGCTCGTGTTTCGATGGTTCCTGCGGGGTGAACGGAGAGGGCCTTGGCTCATTTCCGCTGCCGGTCTGTGCCTTCACATGTCTCAACGTCCTTTTTCGCGGGATTTCCTCGTTGCGATTTTCTCGATACCCACCCCGTCGTGCAGGGTTTAACCTGATTAGCGTGGGCAATTTCCCCAACAATTCACCGGGGCAGTGGTTCGATTCAGAAAGGACCAAAAGTATGAAACGTTTTTCAGGCAAACTTTTGACAATGGCGGTTGCCGTTGCGGTGATCGCGATGGCCGCCCAGTTGGCGGTAGCACAAAACGAGGGTCGGCGTGGCCGCGATGGTCGTGGACGTGGCCCGGGGGGACCGGGCGGATTTGGCGGTCCGCCGTCGATGGCTCGCCTGGCAACCGTCGAGAAGGTCCAAGAAGTTCTCAAGCTGACCGACGAGCAGAAGACCAAGATCGAGAAACTCAACTCCGATTTCTTCAAGGAAATGCGTGAGGCTTTTGATGGCGACCGGCCCGATCCGGGCAAGTTGCGCCAACTTCGCGATGGCCAGGTCGATAAGCTGAAAGAAGTTTTGGACGCCGATCAACAGAAGCGGCTTACCGGTGTTTTCGTCCAACTGATGGGTGCCGGCGCCGTAATGGACCCTGCTGTTGGTAAAGAGATCGGGTTGACCGACGAACAAAAGGACAAGCTCCAAGAAGCGCTCGGTCCGCCGCCGGAAGGCCGGCCGGGACGTGAAGGACGCGAGGGACGCGGCAGGGGCCAGTCGATGCAAGAGCGTCGCGAGAAAATGGAGAAAGAAGTCATGGCCGTGCTGACGCCCGAGCAGCAGAAGAAACTCGAAGAGCTCAAAGGCGAGAAAGTTGACATTGATATGTCGGCACTTCGTCCTGGCAGCGGGCGCGAAGGTCGTGGCCGTGAACGTGGCGAACGGGGTGGACGACGCGGCGGGTCGCGCGAGGAGAGCAAGTCGGAATCCTCGCCGTAGTAACGAGCTCTCACGACAAGTTGTTGAAAATCTGAACGGAGCCCGCAAGACTGCGGGCTCCATTTTTTGTAGCTGAATTCGCAGAATTCGGCCGCTCAGCAGCAGGTCCGAATTCTGGCGAATCCAGCTACGGTGTATGGGTCTTCGTGAGCAGTCGACCGTTTCGTTCAAGTCTGAACCTTTCGGTTCCGAAATATGCATAACCGAACCATTCGGTCGTGAAGCAATCTGGCTGCGTTGTCGGCAAATAGTACGGCATACCCGGCATTTCACGTTTCTCCTCTGCCAGCTTGCCAAGGATGGCTAGCGTTGACTGCACCGAATGCGCGACATCTTGAAAGCTCCGGCTATCGCCCGCTAGAGCAACTGTGCCAGACGGCGATCGATGGGCGCCGTGCTGCGCGCTCGTTGGCCCGATATGCCGATCAATTCCAACTTAGCGAATCCGAGTTAGAGATTCTTTGGCGGCTCTGTCGTGATGGCGAATCGAGCATTGACCAGGCCACGTTGGCCGCCCAGCTTGCATTGTCGCCTCCCCAGGTGAGCGCTTGTGTCGAGAAGCTGCGCACGCGCGGCTTGATCGAGCATCACGAACTCCCAGGCGATCGGCGGCGTAGGCTCTGGCTAATCACGCCCACTGGCGGCAAGCTGCTGGACGGGGCTATGCGAGTGGTGGACATATCGCGGGAGGCCGCGGCATGACACAAAACACTCGCAATTCGCTCCAGCGCGGCTCACGGGGGAAGCTTCTGTTCATTCTCTCCACCGTGATCTTCGTCGCTGGTTGTACGCGTGCCCACTATCGCCGGCAAGCTGATCGCGAAGTGAATGCGATTATCGACAGCAAGGCAGTTGCGCTTGGTGAAGCTCCCGGCTCCTACCGCATCGACATCGACCCTCGCTCGCGGATGTTTGACGCCAACAGCCCTGATTGCCCGCCGCAACCGCCAGACGACCCCGTGTCTCACAGGCTGATGGAGTATGTGGACGGCAAGCCTGGCGCACCGATTTGGAACAAAATGGCGACCACTCGCCGCGTGGACAACCCAGTGTGGAAGGACTTTTTGCCGCGGGACAAAGAAGGGAACGTCGTTCTCGATTTACCCGGCGCTGTTCAAGTTGCGCTGCTCGAATCGCCTAACTATCAACAGCAACTCGAAACATTGTACCTTTCGGGATTGGACGTGACGTTCGAGCGGTTTCGTTTCGATAGCCAGTTCTTCGGTGGCTCGTCGATCTTTCACACGCTCGAAGGGCCCGTGCGGGCCGGCACTCCGGCCGGTTCCAGCGAACTGGTCGTGAGCCCTTCGGACCCCACTAATCGGTTTCGCGTTGAGAAATATACGGCAACCGGCGGCGAATTGGTCGTCGGTTTGGCCAACTCGCTCGTGTGGCAGTTTGCTGGTCCTGACAACTACACCAGCACAACGCTACTCGACTTCAGCCTGGTTCAGCCGCTCTTACGTGCGGGCGGACGTGCCCGGGTTCTGGAGCGGCTTACGATCGCCGAGCGTGGTTTGTTGGCCAACGTTCGCCAGATGGAGCATTATCGTCGCGGCTTTTACTTGAATGTCGTCACGGGCCACGATTCAGGGCAGGGGCCTAGCCGCCGTGGCGGTGTGTTCGGTGGCAGTGGCCTGGAAGGATTTTCGGGCGTCGGCGTGGGGGGCTTCGGTCGCGTGGGCGGTGCCGGCGGCGGGCAACTCGTACAAGGGTTTGGTTTCACCGGTGGCGCCGGTGCCCAGGCGGCAGGCGGTTACATCGGTCTTTTACAGACCGCTCAGGTTATCCGCAATCAATTTGCCAATATTGCCGCCCTCGGTGATAGCTTGGAGCAACTGCAAGCCGCGCATGATGCCGGCCGAATCGATCGTTACCAGGTCGATTTAGCCCGCCAGGCTTTGTACAACGCCCAGAGCCAGTTGCTGAATTCACAGAATATCTACGAAGATGGTCTCGACAATTTCAAGCTGCAATACGGTATCTCCCCCTCTGTCGACTTGAAGATATCCGATCCACTTCTCGATCAATTCAGCTTGCTTGATCCAGAGCTCTCTGCGCTGCAAATCCGTGTCACCGAATTGCTGAATCTATTACGTGAGGGCACGCTCGACGACCCAAATGCCGGTGGCCAAAACGCTCCGGCTGCGGCGGCCGATTACGCACCGCTCATCGCCCGCAGCGCCGCGATACGAACGGAGGCGGCGCAGCGGCTAGCGGAAGCCGAGGCCGATTTACAGCGGTTGGATGCGGCTCTGCCCACACGTCGTTCCACGCTCGTTCGTCTTGGCGCGCGGGAAGACGCCAAGAAGGCCGATATGGACCCAGAACTGGTCAATGTTGACCGCCTAGACGCTCGGGTCAACTCGATCAAGCAAGAGCATGTGGCTTTATCGCAAGCGATCGCCGATGTCTTTGCCCAGGTCGACGAGCTGACGAGCCCCACCCAGGCGCAAAGCGCCGAGCATCGAGCCAAGCTTACCAAGTCGCTCAACGCACTTTCCGGCAACTTGTTGGAGTTGTCGCTATTACAAGCTCGCGCGCGGCTAGATGCGATTACGTTCGAGCCGGTCGACCTCACGAGCCAGGAAGCATTTTGCATCGCCAGTCGTTATCGGCGTGATTGGATGAACGCCCGGGCGTCGGTTGTCGATTCCTGGCGGCTTATTCAGTTCAATGCCAACGACTTGGGCAGCGGGTTGAACCTGGTATTCAACGGCGATATTGGCAACGTCGGTGATCGACCGTTCGATTTGCGCCCGTCGAATGGCCGGCTGCGCGTCGGGCTTCAATTCGATGCTCCGCTGACGCGGCTGGCTCAACGCAACACCTACCGCCAATCGCTCATCGAGTTCCAGCAGGCCAAGCGAAACTATTACCAGTTCCGCGATCGCATTCAACGCGACTTACGCGCATCGCTACGCCAGTTGAAGCTGGACGACCTGAACTTCGAGTTGCGTCGTGCGGCGGTCCATGTTGCGATCTCGCAAGTAGACCTGGCCCGGCTGAAGCTGTCGGAGCCTGCTCGGCCGGTGTCGGCTTCTGCGCCAGGGCAGCCGACTCAACCGGGTGGGCAATCGCAATTTAGCGAAACGGTTGCCCGCGATCTTGTCACCGCGATTATTGATTTACTCAATGTGCAGAACGATTTTCTGAGCGTGTGGGTCGATCACGAGGTGCAACAGCTCAATTTGGACTACGACTTGGGAGTCATGGAGCTGGATGCGCGTGGCTTGCGCATCCCTCACAATCAGCCGCTACGCACGTTCCTGACAAATCTTCCCTGCACGGCTCCGTGTGAAGACCCCGACGCCTGCGCGATCCTTGATGCCGACCTCATGGGCCTTCATCAACCGGCGGATTTGCCGCAAGACGCTGGTGATTCCGGTCCGGCGCTTCCGCTCTTGGAATCGATGCCCAAGTCGGAAATCGAACTATTGCCCCCTCCCTCGGAAAACAAAGGCGAGAACCTCCCCATGAAATAGAGCGTAGCCGATTAAGGAAGCTAACCCCACGATGGCTCAGCGGCTATAATAGAATTGCGGTTGATTCTCGCGGTTTTTGCGGCCCTGTGGCGTTTGCACCTGTGGGCGTGGCTGCCGGCTCTCGGTTGGTTTGAACCGCTTTTTCCAGGCACATTGGTCGGTACTTTGCCAGGTCTTTACGGTTCTAATATCAGGTAGACTGTTCATACACGGGAGCGCGGCCCCGACTTTGGGGAGTCGTTGAAAATGGCATTCGGCAAGCATTTCCAAATTAAAGCAGGCCCCCCGGCAGCACGCCGTACGGGATCGCTCACGGCGATCGCCGCTACCGCGCTGGTTGCGATTGCCTTGGTTGGCGGTGGTAGCTTGTGGTGGTGGATGAATACCAACGACCCTTCAGAGGGTAAGAACATTCTCTTGCATACCGTCGCTCGCGGCGATTTCGAGCTGACGCTGACCGAGCGCGGCGAAGTCGAGGCGTTCGATGTTACCGAGATTCGTTCGCTCGTGAAGTCGAATAACACCAGCGGCAACGCCATCCTTCGCATTATCCCCGAAGGGACGAGAGTGAAGAAGGGCGACTTTCTGGTCGAACTCGATTCTTCCGCTTTGCAGACGCAACGCACCAGCCAGCAGATTTTGGTTAACGATGCCAAGGCGGCCGAGGTTGAAGCGCACAACAATTACGACGTCGCGGTCATTACCAAACGCGAATATCTCGAAGGCACTTACCTGCAAGATCGCCAATTGATCGAAAGCGAACTGTTCGTTGCCGAGGAGAATCTCAATCGTGCGAAAGAGTATTTCCGCTATAGCCAAAAGTTGGCCTCCAAGGGGTATGTCAATGAAAACCAACTCGAAGCGGACCGATTCGCCGTCGAAAAAGCAAACAAAGACCTCGACGCAGCCAAGACAAAGCTGAAGGTGCTCGACGAGTTCACCAAGGCCAAACAAGCCTCGACGCTCGATAGCGCGATCCTTATCGCGAAGGCCAAGTGGGACGCCGCCCAGAACAGCAGCAAGCTCGAAGTCGATAAGCTCAAGGATATCGACGATCAAATCGCCAAGTGTACGATCACGGCCCCTCAGGACGGAGTGGTCAAGTATGCCCACGTCAGCGACGGCCGTGGCGATCAGCAGTTCATCGTCGAGGAAGGCACGATGGTTCGTGAGCGACAGGTGATCATCAAGCTGCCCAATGCCGACTCGATGCAGGTTAATATCACGGTCAACGAGTCGCTCGTGCAGTATCTCGCGCCGGGCATGAAGGCCGATATTCGCCCTATTGGCTATGATCGCGTCTTCCACGGCACCGTCGAGAAAGTCAACCAGTACGCCGAGCCAACCGGCTGGCGAACCGCGAACGTTAAGGAATATAAGGCGTTCGTGCGTATCGACGACGTATCAGCCGAATTGCGCTCGGGCATGACGGCCTCGGTCACGATCCACTGTGCCGATGTGCCCAGCGCATTGCAGGTTCCCGTGCAGTCGATCTACGCCCATGGCCCGAAGTTCTTTTGTTTCGTGTACGGCGGTGGGCAATGGAAAGCCCAGGAAGTAAAGGCTGGTCCCACGAACGACAAATACTTCGTGATCGAATCGGGGCTCAAAGAAGGGGAGCAGATTGCGATCAACCCACGTGCTTATCTGGCCGACGTAAATTTGCCCAAGCTGCCTCCGGAAGAGATTCAACGAGCGGTGCCCCAAGCGCCGTCGACGCGCACCGCAGACGATACCACTAACGTGAACACGGAGAAAGTCGCCGCCCGGCCAGATGCTGGTGGTGGCCCGGCTGCTCCTGGAGCGAAGGCCAACGGCAAAGCGGGCGGCGAAGGGCGGCGACGTCGACAGGGCGGAGGGTCTCCAGACGCCACGCATCCAGCGGCCGACGGCGCATCAATTTCCACCGCTGCGACCACCACACAGTCGACGACCGCCGGAGCCGCCCAATGAGGCTGGCGGTCAAAGTCGACGATCTGCGGAAGGACTACGTATTGAGTGGCGAGACGGTCCACGCGCTTCGCGGCGTTTCGTTTGACGTGCCCGAAGGGGATTACATCTCGATCATGGGGCCCAGCGGATCGGGCAAGAGTACGCTGCTCAATCTGTTGGGCTGCCTCGATCGGCCGTCATCCGGTCGATATTTTCTCAGCGACGTCGATGTGGCTAAGATGAGCGACGATCGTCTCGCCGAAATCCGCTCGACCGAGATCGGTTTCATTTTTCAATCGTATAACTTGCTGGCCGCGCTGACAGTTGTCGAAAACATCGAGGTGCCACTCTACTACAGCCGACGGCTCAACGCCGAGACTAAGCGCCGCTGCATCGAACTGGCCGAGATGGTTGGTCTCAAAGAACGTCTCAACCATCGGCCCACGCAGCTCTCCGGCGGTCAGCAGCAGCGCGTCGCCATCGCCCGTAGCCTGGTGAATAACCCCGAATTCATCCTGGCCGACGAACCGACCGGTAACCTCGACACCAAAACCTCGCACGAAATTTTGGACTTGCTCGAGCGGCTGAACAACGAAGGCCGTACGATCATCATGGTCACCCACGAGCCAGACGTGGCTGCTCGCACTAAGCGAGCGATTCATTTGCTCGATGGGCGAGTTGTGTCCGACGAAAGGAACTGAAGATGGGGAGAGGGGGAGGTTGGGAGATGGGGAGGAAGCCAAGGTTACATTGAATTTCGAGTCTCCCCTACTCCCACTCTCCCAACCTCCCCCTCTTGGCTAACAACTGACGCCGACCTACCGACATGTTCTCCGTCTGGATCCGCACCCTCCGTCTTAGCATCAAGAGCCTCTGGATGCATCCACTGCGCTCGGCGCTGACGGTGTTGGGCATCTTCATCGGCGTATCTAGCGTTATCTGGCTGCTTGCTTTGGGCGAGGGCATCAGCCGCGCCGCACAGGAGCAAATTTCCAGCCTGGGAGCGCTCAATATCATCGTTCGCACCGTGAAGCCTTCGGGTGATGAAGCTCGCGATGCCGGTTACGGACTCACGCGGGCCGACTATGTCCGCCTCGTGGCCACCGTTCCGACGATTTCTAAAGCGATTCCCATGCGGATTATTCCCTCGGTCGAGTTTCGCCACACAAATCGCAGGATGGAAGGCCGGCTCGTCGGCACGACGCCCGACTACGCCGAGGTGACGCGACTTTCCGTCGCTCGCGGCCGGTTCCTGACCGACGCCGATGTCGAATCGGAGCGCAACTATTGCGTCCTCGCCGCCGAAGTGGCCGAGGCTCTCTTTCCGTATGGTGAGCCAATCGGCCAGGAAGTGATGGTCAAGCGAACGTTCTATCGCGTCGTGGGCGTGATGAAACCGCGGATGGAGTCGGCCGGCATCGGCGGATCGCTCGCGGCCGAGAGTTTTTCCAGCGATATTTACGTTCCCATCTCGACGCTGTGGCGCCGCGAGGGAGACATGATCGTCTCGATCAAGCCGGGACAATATCAACGCGATATCAACGAGGTGTCGCAGATCACGATCCAAGTGAAAGATCGCGACATGGTGCTTCCCACCGCCGACGCGGTGCGCAACACGATCTCCTACGCCCACACGATGCCCGACTTCGCCGTGGTCGTGCCGCTGGAGCTATTGCAACAGGCCCGTACGACGCAGCTTATGTTCATGGTGTTTCTGGGCCTCATCGCCGCGATTTCGCTCGTCGTGGGCGGCATCGGGATCATGAACATCATGCTGGCAACCGT
>CAZGMU010000217.1:839-8337 GCA_964526975.1 uncultured Planctomycetaceae bacterium | reverse complement strand
CCCAGTTTCAGCCCCGTTACCCGATCGCGCTCTTCGCCCTGCGCGCTCAATATGATGACGGGCATCGTCGGCCGCGCGTTCCGCACTTCGCGCAAGATTTCCAGCCCGGTCTTCCCCGGCAGCACCATATCGAGCAGCAGCAGATCGTACGCCCGCGACACCGCCGCCGCGCACCCTTCGTTGCCCGTCGCCGCCTCGATCACCTCATGCCCGGCAAACGTTAGCGCATCGACGATCCCCCGCCGAATCGCCGCATCATCTTCAACCGTAAGAATCCGAAACCCCATCTCAAAAACCACCCCGCATCAACGTCCCCCGCCACGCCGGACTGGTCGCTTAAGCGACCAGTCCATGGGCTTTAAAAGTCCATGGGCTTTAAACAACCTTCAACCTCAACAAACCCTACCCCTGCACCCGCATTCTATCAAATCACTGCGTAGCTTCCTTTTGCCCATTCCCATCCAGCGCGGTGTACACATCCGTCGGCGCCAGCCCCAACCACGGATCGCTGCTCGGCGTCAAAAACAACTCGGCATAAACCCACTCGTTCAGCGCCGCGAGTTCCATCGTCCCCGAATCGCTATTGCCCAACTTTTCATGCACCCGCCGATGCAGCAAGTACTCGTTGCGAACCGTATCGAGCGCGATCGAATTCTCAAACGTGCGGGTGAGTCGAAGGATTGGATCCTTCTGTTGCTGTTTTGTCGTCGCGAGTTGACCAGCCTCGGCTGCTGCGGGCACCTCTGCCCGCATCAGTTCGACGCTCCGGTCATCCAGCTTCACGTCATCGCGATGCAAATTGGCAACCGCCCGCCACAGGTCCTCGTCCATTCCTTTCTCCAGCCACTGGCCGCCCATGTTAGCGAACCGCAGCAGTGGCCACTCGACCGCCGTCTTGGCAACAGCCTGGCCTGCTGCCGCCTTAGCCGATGGACTTTTCTGCGACCGGCTGGCAAGTGCTGCCGTATCCATGGCGAGCGTCACACGCGCCGTGATCAGCTTCGCGCGCTCGTCTCCCAGTTTCTGCAGATCGTTGTCCCATTCCCGCAGCACTCCTGCACGGCGCGCCTGGTGATATTTTTTCAGCACGTTGGCCACCTCGCCCGCCGGATTGGCCGTCTTGTCTGCCTTGACGCACGACTTGTTCAATTCGCGCATCGCCTCGAGCCAGCTCAAAAACTTGTGCGGACTGTACAACCCAGGTAGCACATCGAGCGGCGTACCCTCGCGCGTAAGCGCATAGTGCGCGCTGTTGCCCGTCACCGTTCGCTCCAGCTTCCGCCCGTCGCCAAAATCGATCGTCACGCGGGGGACCGGCCGTACGCTCTGCCAGTGCAGTACGAAGTTGTCGCGCAGAAAGTTGCTGACGTCCTTGTTCGCGTAGAGCGCCGTCCGAAAGAATCGGCTATTCGCACAGCTATACTCATCCGTCAACTTGCCTAGCATCCGCAAGCTCAGAATCGGTCGGCCGGTTTGCTGAGCGGCATCCTTGGCCGCCGCGAGATCGGTGTGCCAATAGAGCCGCGAAGTCGTGCAGCCGCGTTGAGAGCCGATTTCGTCGACCGCAGCCCGCCAGGCCTCGACTTCGCCATCAAGCTGGGCCGTCTCTTCTGGCGGAACGACTCGACACATCAGGTTCAGCCGTGTTCGCTTCGCGACGGCCAAATCGTAGTTCCGCACCGCCTTGGCCAGGCCTTCCGGCCCGCGTGCCCGCAACGCGGCGATGGTCTCCGCCCCGGGCGGCTCATTTTCGGTAGCCGCGTTCGCCATCGGCGCGGCGGCGTTCGCGGCTGTCACGATGAGAAAAAATCCCATCCAAATCCAGATCGTTTTGGCCATGATTCGGGCCTCCTGTGCGGATCTTAAATCGTTTGTGCCCCGCACTAAATGTACGGTTAATCCAGCCCGAAACGGCGTAACGAGTTTGTAACAAACGGCCCAGCCTTTTTGCTTGCGACCCCTCCTACCCCGGGTACAATGGAAAGACGACGGGAACACCGCCCTTTCGGCTTGGTTTTACAGCACCGCTAATGCAGACCTTCTCATCGCGCCGCTCTTTGGCGCATCGGTAAAGCACTTTTAGTGCTCCGCCTTCGCTGCTGTTAGAAACCAATCTCCCACGCCTCTACCGGTCGAGTTGTTCCTTGATTCGCATTCATCCGATTTCATTGTTGCTGGTCGTCGCGACGGCCTGTGTGTTCTTCGCTCCTTCGGCGTTCGCTTATGTCACGATCGGCGCACCCTGGCCAACCGATGAGCCATGTAGTGGCAATTGCGCCGGCGTGTCGCGCACGATTCGATACACGATCGGCAACGTCGTCGACGGCACACTGAAAATGCCCGACGGCAACCCGCTCTCGCCCATATTGATCCGCGACTCGATCAACGACGCGCTGCGTGTCTGGACAACCGCCGTCAACATCAACTTTGTCGAAGTCCCCGACGGACCGCTTACGCAGCTGCGGTTTCGCCGCGTCTACATCAACGGCCCCGATCCGCTTCCGCCGGCCGATCCAATCGCCAAAGCGCAGGCAACCTGCCTGGGCTACGGCTTTGGTTGCGAAGTGCAATACGATGAAAGCGACCCCTGGCAAGAAGTCGGAACGACTTCCGCTCCAGACATCCTCGGCGCCACGATTCACGAAGTGGGCCACATCCTCGGCCTGTATCACACCGATGTCGTCGGCGCAAACATGTACTGGGTTTTTCACCGCTTCAGCGGCGTTGGCACCGGCCAACTTTTTCCAGACGACCTCGCCGGCATCCAATCGATCTACGGCCCAGGCGTCGGCAGCGTCACGCCGATGGGAGTCCCCGAACCGACGATCGCGGTGTTGCTCACCATCGCCACGATGGGCTCGATGCCAATCCGCCGCCGCGCTCGCTAAACAACCGCCACCCAACCGCTTGCGGCTTAGCGCGATTTTCTAGGCCATATCGATTGTCTCTCCGTGTCCTTGGTGATCCTTGTGGTTTCCTATTAAAAAACCCGCCTACTCCTCCAGCGGCATCACTAGCGCCAAGATGATGTAAACGATGATCCCCGGAAAGGCGACCGAAAAGAACGAGACGAGCACGTACAAAATCCGCACTGCGGTCGGGTCCCACCCCAACCACCGCGCCAGCCCGCCACATACCCCGGCAATCATCCGGTCGTTCTTGCTGCGAGTCAGTTCTCCCGATGGCATAGCATTTCTCCCAGGTGAAATCATTCGGCCACGGCTGTCCAGACAATTATTCGTCGCTTGATCCTGATTATTGCCGATCGGCCAGCCGATCCAAGCGGGAGCGGTCGTGTCCGCCTCGGCGATCGTTCCCCCCGCCCGGAGTACAGGATGCTTGGTCTAAGAATCTTCTCCCTTTTACTGGCTTCCCCGGCTATAATCATGCTTCGGCCGCCCCACCCGCCCGGTTGTGCCGATCGTCTGCACGCGAGCAGCGATCTTCCGCGATCAAGGATTAAAGCATGCGACTTGTTTCCCTTCCGCCACACTGTTGCGCACTCACTTTGCTGGCTGGTGTGTATTCGTTGCTGTTTAGCCTGCCGGCTCAGGCCGCGTTTACCGAGCAGCGTGAGTCGTGGCTAAACTTCTTTAGTGTTACAGGTTACTCGGCGTCGCTCGCCGATATCGACAACGACGGCGACCTTGACCTGTTGTTCGCAGGCGCGAATGTAAATGCCCAGCAACTTTTTCGGAACAATACGATAAACGTGGGCGGCACCGCCTCGAAGACGTTTACGAACGTCACCTCCACGATGTGGGAGACCCCCTCCTACAACACAAGCACTTGGAGCGCCGCCTGGGCCGACTACAACGGTGACGGTCTCGTCGACGTCTTCGTTGGCCAGAACAACAACGGCGTACCACGTGGACGGTTGATGAAGAACACCGGCGCAGGTTTCGTCGATGTCAGCATCGAGACTGGCCTCAGTAGTTACGGCTTTGCCCAAAACGTCGCTTGGGCAGATATGAACAACGACAACTTGCTCGACATGGTGATCGGAATGGAGAACACCGAACCCAACACGATCTACTTGCAGAATTCGGCGCATCAGTTCACACCAGTCGCTCCCGAGAATGGAATTTCAAATCCGGTTAACGGAAGATCGTACGGTATGGCCATCGGAGACGCCGACGGTGATGGTGATCTCGATATCTATATGTCTCCCTGCCTGGGCGATTCGAACGTCAATACACCCAAAGCCTACTACAACAACAATTTCATTGAGTCGGGAGCGGCCAAGACTCTCAGCTTTTCCGATGTCTCGTACACGAATGGCACTCAGAACGTCAGCAAAGGCTACGGCACGGAGTTCGTCGATTTCGACAACGACGGCAAACTGGATCTATATGCCACCGGCGCCGTGGGAGCGCCCACCAAGATCTACAAAAACTTGGGCGGTGGCCAGTTTATCGACGTCGATACGATTACCGGAAACGCTCTCCTTTCGAACACCGGCAGCGATCTCAACGGCGCCAAGGCGATCGACTACGACAACGACGGCGATCTCGATCTGTTCTTTCACGACAACACTTCAAATACGTCGAACGTCAGGCTGTACCGCAACGACAGCATTCCAAACGCCGCTAATCCGGCCGACCGTTGGAAGTTCACCGAGGTAACCACCGCTCAGGGCATCACCGATACAGGCCGTGGCGCGTATGATGGTACTTGGGGCGACATCGATCTCGATGGCGACCTGGATCTGATCAATCCTACCAACAACGGCAGCAGCGAGCGCGTCTACATCAACGACGCCTCGACCAACGGCAACCATTGGCTCTTCGTCAAGCTCCACGGCCCTGGCTGGAACACCACCGGTGTCGGCTCGTCGCTCTATGCCACGCTGAACGCCGGCACGCCGAATGAAGTGACGCTTCGCCGCGAGGCCAATACCAACGCCGGCACGTTCAACCAAAGCGATTTGCCGGTCCACTTCGGTCTGGGCGCAGCTTCGCTCGTCGACACCCTGCTCATTCGCTGGCCCGATGGCACCGCACAAGTTCTCAATAACTTACTCGCAGACCAGTATATGTCCGCGACCTATTTCCCGGGTGATTACAATGGAGACAACGTCGTCGACACCAGCGACTTCGTTGTTTGGAAAAAGGACGCCGGCGCCACGTTCACGACAAACGACTACCTGACCTGGCGCAGCAACTTCGGCAAAACACTTGCACTAGGCTCGGGCGCGATCGCCGGAGCGGAGGTTCCCGAGCCGGCAGCGATGGTGCTAATCGCCATGAGCGTTTTTGGTATTTTTGTTCCGCGCCGTCGAACCAGATGCTAGCGCGTGCCGGCTGATTGAATCAGCCGCCGGGCGATAGCCCCCGGTTTTTTGAAACCCTTGCCGCCTTTCATGCAACTCCGCCGCTGCGATTTTCTGATTGCTTTGCTCATCGCCGCAACGATGTTGCGGGCCGGTATTAGCTTGGCCGCTCCGCCGCAAGTTCCCGCGTTGCCGTCGCAGCTTGCTGGCTACGTGGACTACGCAATCACCAACCTGCCGCCGCAGTACCTCGACGCCCCACAGTCTGCGAACAACACGCCGGAAGACAATCCCATCACCGACGCCGGCGCGACACTCGGCCGAGTGCTCTTTTACGACAAACGCCTCTCGCACGACAATTCGACCTCCTGCGCTTCGTGTCACAAGCAGGCGAACGGTTTCTCCGACGAGAACCAGTTCAGCGCCGGCATTAACGGCCAACTCACCGGCAGGCATTCGCCGGGACTTTCGAACGTCGCCTTCTACGAAAGCGGTGCGATGTTTTGGGACGAGCGCGCCACCTCCGTTGAAGACCAGGCGCTGCAACCGATTCAAAACCCAACGGAGATGGGCTCCACTCTACCTGAGGTCATCGCGAAGCTCAGCCAGACCACGTTCTACCCGACATTGTTTGCGGCCGCGTTCAACGGCGACTCTACCATCACACCCGACCGCATCGCCAAATCGATCGCCCAGTTCGAGCGATCGATGATCTCCTACAATTCAAAGTTCGATGCCTACCTGAACGGCGAGGCCACGCTCACACCATCCGAAGCAGCTGGTGAAGTCCTCTTCAACGGCGTCGCTCGGTGTTCCGCCTGCCATTCCACGGCAGCCCACATCGGCGACACCCCGCGCAACATCGGCCTCGATGCCGAGGTTACCGATCCCGGCGCCGGTGCCGGCCGCTTCAAGACACCTTCGCTCCGGAATATCGCCGTCCGTGGCCACTTCATGCACGACGGCCGATTTTCCACGCTCGAGGAAGTTGTCGCGTTCTATAATTCCGGAGTGCAGGACAGCCCATTCCTCGATCCGCGCCTCCGCGATCCTGAGCAGTTGGGGCTTAGTCCACAAGAGGTCCTCGACATTGTCGCCTTCCTCGAAACTCTCACAGACAATTCGTTCCTCACGAGTCCACTATTCTCAGATCCCTTTGCCACTTTGCAGGGTGACTACAACGGCGACGGAGTTGTCGACCAAGCCGATTATCAAGTCTGGCGCACTAGCTTCGGCAACACCACCGCGCTTCAGGCCGACGGCAACGAAAATGGCGTCGTCGACGGCAGCGACTATATCGTCTGGCGCGCAAACCTTGGCCGAACATGGCTCGACCTCGCCACTGGCAGCGGTGCGAACTCTCTGGCAGCGGCCATTCCAGAGCCGACGACGCTCGTCCTACTCTGTGCCGCCGCGCCACTACTCCTGATCCGCCGCCGCTAGTCGAGCCGCCTGCTCCACCTTGGCGAGCCGCCAAGTTTCTCCCGACGGGGTTCACGCTCCGATCCCGCCACGTTAGATTGGCATAACTCCCAGCCACCTCCAACGCTACTTCCGCTCTTGCCGCGGAAGCGCGATTGGTTTGACGAATCTCCTGTTGAGGCCTCTATGCGTTTTCGCCGTTGCTCGACCGTTTGGTTCCGCTCATTTTGCATCGCAAGTTTGTTCATCGCTGTGGCGAACGCAACTGGCGAAGAGCTCAACAGCGGCATCGACCGCTCGACGTTCGACACCTCGGTTTCGCCCGGCGAGGATTTCTATACCTACGTCAACGGCGAGTGGATCAAGCAGAACCCAATCCCGCCCGAGTACAGCCGCTGGGGCGCGTTTCAAAAACTGCGCGACGACAACCTCATCGCCCTGCACGAAATTCTCGAAGACCTCGTGAAAACAACCGAGCCGCTCGATGAAGAGCGCACGAAGCTGCGAGACTTCTACCTTGCAGCGATGGACGAAGCCGCGATCGAAAAGCTCGGCGCCATGCCGCTGCAGCCTGCGCTCGAACGAATTGCCAACATCAAGTCGACCAAGGATTTGATCGCTGAAGTTGCGCGGTTGCGCGTCGATGGCGTGTCGGCACTGTTCGGCTTCTATGTTGGCCAGGATCAGAAGCAAAGCGACCGCTACGCCGCGCAGATTTACCAAGGCGGCATGGGCCTGCCCGATCGTGACTACTACGTCGGCGACTCGAAAGATTCGCAGCGAATCCGCGACTTGTATCGTGAG
>CAZGMU010000217.1:0-829 GCA_964526975.1 uncultured Planctomycetaceae bacterium | reverse complement strand
TCCAAACGCATTCGCGAGCTTTACCGCGAATACGTGAAGAAGATGTTCGAGCTCCTGGGCGATTCGCCGCAAGCGGCAGAGAAGGGGGCCGACGTCGTTCTCCGCATCGAAACCAAAATGGCAGAGAAGGCGCGTAGCCCCGTCCAGCTTCGCGACCGCGAAGCCAATTACAACAAAGAGTCGCTTTCCGACTTGGCCGCCCTCACGCCGGCGCTCGATTGGAACTTGTTCCTCGACACGATCGATGTGCGCGGCGCAAAGTACGCCATCGTCGGCCAGCCCGAGTTCCTCCAGCGCGTCAACGAGCTGCTGCAATCCATCTCGCTTGAAGATTGGCGAACCTACCTGCGCTGGCACCTAGTCCACTCGATGGCTCCTTATTTGAGCAAGGCCTTCGAGAACGAGGACTTCCGTTTCTACAGCCAAGAGCTGCGCGGCGTGAAAGAGATGCAGCCCCGTTGGAAACGTGTCATCAGCGTGATCGACGGCGAAATCGGCGAGGCGCTCGGCAAGCTCTACGTCGAAAAGCACTTCCCGCCCGCCGCCAAGGAGCGAATGGATAAGCTCGTCAAGAATCTCATGGCCGCGTATCGCGAACGGCTCGGAGCCCGCGGTTGGATGGGCGAGAAAACCAAGAAACTGGCCCTCGCCAAGCTCGACGCGGTCTTCCCCAAGATCGGCTATCCGAGCAAGTGGCGCGATTATTCCGATTTGAAGATCACGCCGGATTCGTACGCAGACAACATCCTGCGGGCCGAGGCGTTCGAGTCCCGCTACCGTTTCGCCAAGGTCGGCCAGCCCGTCGATCGCACCGAGTGGCACATGACGC
>CAZGMU010000216.1:0-8381 GCA_964526975.1 uncultured Planctomycetaceae bacterium | reverse complement strand
GTCGACATTTTTGGCGAGCGGCGCATGGGCGGCCATATTATCGTGCGAATCCCAATTGCTGCTCGAGTCCGCGCCGGTATCGATCAGCTCGATGAATCGCACACCTTGCTCCGCCATGCGCCGTGCCACCAGGCATTGCCAACCGAAACCGCTGGTTTGGCCGCGTTGCAGTCCATAAAGTTTTAATGTGGCGTCGGTTTCCTGGGAGAGATCGAACAGATCGGGCGCTTCGCGCTGCATTCCAAACGCGGTTTCGAACGAGCGAATGCGCGCGTCGAGGGCAGCCTCTGCGTTTCGGTGCTCTAAATGAGAACGATTGAATCGCCTGAGTTGCTCGAGTTCCATTTCCTGCAATTCCGCCGAGCGCGTTTGCGGGCGCATGTTGGGAATTGGCGTGTCGCCGGGGTTCACTTGCATGCCTTGGTGGCAGCCGGGAAGAAAGTCGGCGGCCCAGGCCTGTTTGCCCGCGTAAGGCATTTGCGGTGCGATGACCGCGAAGGAGGGCAAATTACGATTCTCCGTGCCGAGCCCATAACTGACCCACGAACCGATGCTAGGCCGCGCAAAGTTGAACGAACCGGTATGAATTCCCAGGGTCGCCTCATAATGCCCCGTGTGGTCGCCATTCATGGAGCGAATCACACAAAGATCATCTGCGCATGACCCGATTTCCGGGAAGAGGTCGCTGATTTCGGTTCCACACTCGCCGTAACGCTTGAAGTTCCAATTTGGCCGCTTCAAGTAGGTGGCGACGTTCTTGACTGCGCGCCAGTGGGCGGCTGTCATCGGCTTGGCATCATCGGCAATGAGCTTCGGCTTCGGGTCGAACGTATCGACATGCGAGACGCCGCCGCTCATGTAGAGAAAGATTACACACGTTGCTTTAGCTGGAAAATGAGATGCCTTCGGAGTAAGCGGATCGATTGCAGCTGCCGCAGTCTGGCCGGCAGGCGATTCCTGCGCCAGCATTGCCGCCAGAGCCAGGCTGCCGAAGCCGCCGGCAGCGTTTTGCAAAAGCTCTCGCCGCGATATTCTCTGTAATTCGTTTAACATGGTTAAGTGATTTAGCTGGACGCTGGTGATTAATCGATGAATATGAATTCGTTGCTCCCCAGCAGCGTACGAAGGTACGCTGCCAGCGCGATTGCCGGGCGTTCGGATTCTGGCGCGTTCGTTTTGGCAAGTTCATTGATATAACGATCCTCGAACAGTCGAGCCGCATCGATTTCATCAGCCGTGGCTGGCCTGCCGAGCGCGGCCTCGAAGGCCGCATTTAGTCGCACGGTTTCATCAGAACTCATGTTGATCAATCGCTGGGCAAATTTAGCAGATTGATCGTGAATAAACGGATCATTCATGATGAACAATGCCTGGCTGGGTGTCGTGGTCGCTAGGCGCACATCGGTCGTGGCCCCAGGATCTGCGCCATCGAACAGTCCTAAAAAAGGATGCTTCTGCAGCCGCTGCGTCATTAGATAGATGCTTCGGCGATTGGTGTCGTACACGGCCTTGAACGGATGATGCACGTTGAACGCCCAGGTGTTGGTCGCCGGAAAGGGATGGGCAGGGCCTCGACTCGAATCGAGTTCCCCCGAGACGAATAGCACGCTATCGCGAATGCATTCGGCGTCGAGCCGTCGTGGTTCCATGCGCCAAAAGCAATCGTTGTTAGGGTCGATGAGATGCGCATCCGGTCGATTGGTACTCGCCATCTGGTACGAATTCGATAGCACAATCTGTTTGTGCAGGCGTTTGATCGACCAGCCTTCTTCCATGAATTGCGACGCCAGGTAATCCAACAACTCAGGATGCGTCGGAGGAGAGCCACGAAAACCGAAATCGTTAGGTGTCCGCACCAGGCCGCGCCCAAAGTGGTGCTGCCAAATGCGATTGACGATCACTCGCGCTGTCAGCGGGTTCGACGGGCTGACAATCCATTCGGCCAATTGGCGGCGGCCACTTTCGGCCAAGCTCGAGGGCACCGGCTGACCTCCCAGGATTTCAGGGAATCGGCGAGGCACTTCATCGCCAGGGCGTTCGGGGTCGCCACGTCGTTGGACGACGCTGTTATGAGGCTTACCCTCGAATACGGCATACGCAGTTGGAAACACCGGCTTGGCTGCCAATTCATTCCGTTGGTTTTGCACGGCTATGAGCCCGGCGGTCGCTTGTGCCACCTGTATCTGTCGCGATAAATCAATCAAATTTGCAACGGCACTCGTTTGTAAAGCATTCAATTGTTCTGCCGAGGCTTTGAGTTTCGCATCGAGCTCGGCAAGTTGGGCGTCTCGCGCAGCGAGCAATGATTGGGCTTCGCCAGGAGGAACAAGCGGGGCAAAATCTTGTGGTCGATTTTGCTCCTCCGCGCCGGGGAATGGATAAACCGTGCTGTCAAATATCCCGTACAGCGCGTAGTAATCGTTTGCTGAGATTGGATCGAACTTGTGGTCGTGGCAGCGAGCACAGCCGAAGGAAAGCCCTAGGAACGACTTCCCGAGCGTATCGATCGTGTCCGAAATAGTGAGATGATGCTGATGAACGCGGTTGTAGCCAAATCGTCGTGTAATGGCGATGTAGCCAGTCGCCGTCGTAAGTTCAGCATACTGCTCTCTTGGCGAATCCTTGGCTAGTAAATCGCCGGCAAGCTGCTCACGCACGAATTGATCGTACGGCTTGTCGTTGTTAAACGCGTCGACCACATAATCGCGATAAAGGTACGCCTGCGGAACGGGATAGTCGGATACATCGCCAGCAGTATCCGCGTATCGAACGACGTCCAACCAGTGCCGTCCCCATCGCTCGCCGTAATGGCGACTGGCTAGCAATCGATCGACAACTTTTTCAAATGCTGTCGAAGAATTGTCTGCCAGAAAGGCGGCCATTTCGTCCGCTGTCGGGGGCAAGCCGATCAGATCAAAAGTGATTCGCCGCAGCAGCGTGCGCTTATCCGTAGCGGGATTGGGAGCCAATCCCCGCGATTCGAGTTTCGCAAGTACGAAGCGATCGATGTCTCCTTGTGGCCAACCGATATTCGCCACCGCTGGAGGAGAACGTTTTGCGATCGGCTGAAAGGACCAAAAGGCTCGTTGCTCGGCAGTAATTTTGAATTCAGCTCGATCACTACTTACTTGTGCCGTAGGGGCGGGCTCGTCTGGCCAAGGAAGCCCCATGGCGACCCAACGCTCGAATTTGGCAATTGCCTCCGCCGGCAACTTTCCTTGCGGCGGCATCTCCAACTCGCGGTATCGCACCGCTTTGATGAGCAAGCTTTCCTCGACTTTGCCCGGCACGGCCGCAGGTCCGCTGTCGCCACCGGTTAGCACCGCATTTCGGGAGATAAGCCGCAGGCCGCTCTGCGGCTGCTTCTCATCACCGTGGCACTCATAGCAATGCTGAGATAAAAGCGGACGGATTTCGTTCTCGAAGAACTCGACTTGTTCCGCCGTGGGCTGCGATGCCAAAGTGGCGCTAGAAACGCCGAAGAACGCAGCAATTGAAAGTAAGCTGCAGGCTGTTCTCACAATCAAACGCATTATAACTCCTGCTCGGCGCGTTTCCGTACGCCCCGATTTCGACCAACTGTCTCATTATATCAACTCTCGCTTTATTGCGTTGCGCCATATTCGTTACGATATTTCACACTGGCCCGAAGGATGCCTGGCTCATGGTGCCGGTCGCTAAGGCTTTGCCGGCGTCACGCTCGCGTCCACCTGCTTCACGTCCTGCGACGCAGGGAACCATCCTTCGAATAACCCTTTCATCGGCCCAGGATGCATCGCCATCCGCAACGAGCACCAAGTGGATTGATCGCCTGTGGCATAGAATAGATAGGTTTTTCCATCCAGTTCGAATAAATCGACGTCGGAGTTGTTGTGTCCTTCTCCCGGCCCAGCTTCAAGTATCGGGTTCATCGAACTCAGCTCCCACTTCACGAGATCCTTCGAGCGGGCAACGTAAGAAATCCAACCATTGTGGCCAGGCACAGCCGCATGCAGATAAATAACGTAATAGTACGGCGCAAAGTAACGAATCACCGGGCAGGCGCTGTATTCATTATTTTCACCGCGAAAGATCACATTGGGCACCTGCTGCCAGTGGCTCAGATCTTTCGAGCGCGCAAAACGAAAGCAAAACCCCACGGGTAGATTCGATTCATAGGCCATCAAGAAGCCTTGGTCATCGCGGCACACCGAGGAATTAAACAAGTTCTCGTTCGCGTTCTTTTCAATCGCCAGTTCGCGATGCCACGTCTTCAAGTCATCCGTCCAGAAGTGATGAATGCTTTGAAACCATTTGAAATTGGTCCCCTCGGTTGCAAATACATGAAGCCGGTCGCCGTCCATGATTCCGTTGACGAACGAAAAACCGTCCGCAAACCTTCCAAATTCTTCTCCCGTCTGCAAGTCGATGATGTAGCAATAAACACTCTTAAGATAATCCTCCGTGTTCACTTTGGTGTCGTCGCGGCGATTCATCAACAAGAGCGGGCGGCCCTTGAATACGATCGGAGTATTCTCCATGCCCTTGTGCCATGCCATTGGCAGCTTGGTGAGTTCGGGCCGTTGCGGCTCGGTCGCTGTGCCCATTTCAGCCCTCAATGCAGCACCTAAGAACAATGAAAGCGGAAGCAACCATCTCAAGAAATGTTGACATGAATTCATAATTGTTCCTATAGCCTTGCGCATCACAGCGGATTTCGACTCGAAAATTTGAAACGACTCTGATTTCTGGTGTAGCCGACTGGCCTCATTTAACTTCATCAAGAGCCGCCACGCCACGAGTTCCACAATGTGATCACAAAGGACACCAGGCTAATGGTCGCTATTGTAAGCAGAACAGTATAGATCGCGCTATATTTCCGATGCAGGGCCCCTAGTGCATCCATCAATCGGGAAATATCTTTCCCTTTGGTCATCGTTATTCCAACAAAGCCGAGCGCTGCTTGCCGTGTCCACAGGCCGACCAAGAACAGGAACAATCCAGCCAACGCAAATGCCAGCGCGGAAACCGTAAACGGTGAGGACCAGAACCCTCCAGACATCGCTTCTTTAAACGTGTTCAATTGGGCTTCCGGCATTCCCGCTTTCTGCGCCGCTGCAATCATCCGCTCTGGATTGCGGCTCATGAAAAGTGAAAACACGCCGTTGACCATTTGCAACAGGCCGAACAGAGTCATTACGAAACCAACCAAAGCCATCTTGCGAGCAAGACTCCCGATCAACTGGTTTTGAGAGTCGTTGAATTCATATTCAGCAGTCGAATCGGTTGAGGAAGACATAGTTCCAGCCCTTTCTGATTGGGAGCGAGGCACTGCGTGGCCGCTATGAGCAATCACTGAATACAGCGCGCGGCAACCGAAAAATGCCTGATTATTAGACCAAAAACCGAGGCAAGTGCAATGGAGCAGCCACCATTCGCAGCAGCCTAATATTGGAGAAGGCCCAAGGGGATTATCGAAGTGACGGCCGCATGTGCCCGGGGCATTTTGATCCATGAGATTTTCGGCACTATCGGTCCGGTTGACCGGATTCCGTCGGCTACTTAGCCTTGAAGTACGCAATTCAATGTGCACTCTGTTTACACCGCTTAGATTTTGGTCGGGAGACTACGATACATGCGATTGAGCCCTGTTATTGCTTTCCTGTGTGTTAGTGCCGTCACGCTCAATTGCTGGGCAAAGAAAGAGAAAGCCAAGACGAACGCGCCACCTGCCAAGCCTGGCTCGTTCAGTATTTCCGCCACGCCGGTCGACCGCATCAAAACGCTCAAGGATTTCAAAGTCGAGCTGCTCTACACGGTCCCCCGCGACGAGCAAGGTTCGTGGGTCAATCTCTGTGCTGATCCACGTGGTCGGCTGATTGTTAGCGATCAGACGGGCGGCTTATATCGCATTACATTGTCCCCGCCGGGTGACAAGGCCAAACCGAAGATCGAGCGCATTCCCGTCGAGCTGGGCCAGGCGCAAGGCCTGCTCTGGGTGAACGACGTGCTGTACGTCGTGGTAAATGGAGATGGGAAAGATTTTAAGAACGGTCTCTATCGCGTTAGCGATACGAACCACGACGATCAATTGGATAAGGTTGAACTGTTATACGCCCTCAGCGAAGGCGCCGGCGAGCATGGGCCTCATGCCGTTTTGCTCGCGCCCGATGGCAAGTCGCTCTATGTGATTTGTGGCAATAAAACCGACCCAGTGAAGACGGTGCGCAGCCGAGTCCCCCGCATCTGGGACGAGGATCAGCTCTTCCCACGCATCTACGGCGTTGGCTTCATGAAGGGCACCCCCGCGCCGGCTGGCAGCGTCTACCAAGTAGACTTCGACGGTAAGGATTGGGAACTCATATCGAGCGGCTTCCGCAATCCGTTCGACGGCGCGTTCAATGCCGACGGTGAACTTTTTACCTACGACGCCGACATGGAGTGGGACGTTGGCGCGCCTTGGTATCGGCCGACGCGAGTCTGCCATGTCGTGAGTGGCTCCGATTGGGGATGGCGCAACGGTAGCGCGAAATGGCCTCCTTACTGGGCCGATACTCTTCCGCCTGTGATCGAGGTTGGTCCCGGCTCGCCGACTGGTGTGACGTTTGGCTACGGTGCGAAGTTTCCGGCCAAGTATCAAAAGGCCCTCTTCATTTGCGACTGGTCGTATGGCAAGCTGTATGCGCTCCATCTGGCGCCACAAGGAGCGAGCTTCACTGGCACGCTCGAAGAGTTTATTACCGCCACGCCCCTGGCCCTCACCGATGTGATTATCAATCCGCACGACGGCGCAATGTACTTCCTCATCGGTGGCCGCGGAACGCAGTCGGGCTTGTACCGCGTTACCTATACAGGCAAAGAATCGACTGCTCTCGTCAAAGCCAAAACACAACCGACCAAAGAACAGACGCTCCGTCATGAGCTCGAATCGCTGCATCTGGGGGATCACCCGAACGCGATCGAGCGAATCTGGCCCAACTTGAGCCACCCAGATCGGTTCGTGCGCCACGCGGCGCGCACGGCACTGGAGCATCAACCGGTCGAAAAATGGCAAACACGCGCTCTCGAAGAGAAAAACCCCGAGGCGGCAATCACAGCCCTCCTGGCTCTCTCTCGCATGTATCGACGCGCCTACAAACCAACCACAGACGAACTCGACACGCCTCCGCCAACATACCCCGCCGGCGATGAGCTGCGCAAGCCGCTGGAGCCTGTCGTTTTGAAAGCGCTTGGCCAAATCGATCTAACAAAGCTCGCCGAAAACCAAACGCTGGAGCTGCTCCGAGCCTACATGCTCGCGGTCTACCGCTTCGGCCCTCCGAACGAAACCGATCGCGAGCAGCTCATCAAACGCTTAGATGCCATCTACCCCGCTCCGACACGGGAGCTGAACGTCATGCTGACCGAATTGCTTTGCTACTTGCAGGCGCCTTCGGCGGCAGGGAAGGGCATCAAGCTACTCGAAGACTCGCCGACTCAAGAAGGACAGATCGATCTTGTACGCTCGCTACGTTTCCTCACGGTAGGTTGGACCCCCGAACTCCGCCACCGGTTTTTCGAGTGGTTCGTTCGCGCATCGGCTTACAAAGGAGCGAATAACTTTGCCAATTTCCTGACAGAACTGAAAACGGAAGCGTTGAAGCATGTTCCAGAGAACGAACGCGCTGCGCTCAAGGATGTTCTCGAGGCCCCCGTCCCGCAGCAAGTGACGCCGCTGGCCGCGAAGCCGCGTCCCTTCGTCAAGAAATGGACGCTCGAAGAGCTGCGGCCACTCATTCAATCGAAGCTGAAAGGTCGTGACTTCGATCGTGGCCGCACAATGTTCGCGGCCGCTAACTGCTACGGCTGCCACAAGTTCGTCAACGAAGGCGGCTCCGTCGGCCCCGAGTTAACCGCCCTCGCCGGGCGGTTCAGCGCCAATGATATTCTGGAATCGATTCTCGATCCCGATAAGGTCATCAGTGATCAATACGGTGCTATTACCGTTGTCACAAGCAGTGGCAAAGTGGTTACCGGTCGATTGGTCAATCAAGGCGGTGGCAAGCTCATGATCAACACCAACATGCTCGACCCAAATGCGATGGAAGCCATTGACCGCGATGAAATCGAAGAACTAAAGCCATCGACGGTATCGATGATGCCCAAAGGCCTCCTCGATACGCTCCATGAAGACGAATTGCTCGACCTGATGGCGTTCCTCCTCTCGCGCGGCAATCGGAACGACCCGATGTTCGCGAAATAAGATCGTCACGCAACACGGCGACAATAGCCGGCGAGCCACGCTCGCCGGAGTCGTGCTGAACGCACGTTTGGTAAGTGCTGGCGCTACGCAAGTGTGTGAACGGACGCAATGACCCATACATCCATGGACGACGATGTAGGACTACTCGAGCCCGGCTCCA
>CAZGMU010000215.1:0-8413 GCA_964526975.1 uncultured Planctomycetaceae bacterium | reverse complement strand
GTGTAGAATTTTCCGGCGATCTTTTCGGCGCCGAGGCGGCCACGCTCTAGTTCACGACGAAGACCAGAAGCCGTCATCGATCCATCGGGGAATGCTAGCGCAGCTGCTACATGCAGCCGAAGGGGTGAGTTCTGTGAGACGCCCTCCACTTTGAGGGGGTGCCTGCTTTTAGTCGGTTGCTTAGAGTCCATGCTCGCGCCGATGGTTAAGCACCGAAACTACGAGACCGTTGGAACGAATGTTCCTATATGCAAGAGTCCCGATTTAGGGGGAGATGATGCCAACTTTGAAAGGCGTGGGCGGGTTGCCGGCAGTACTCAGGCTCGTGCGGGTACGAGAGGAAAACATTGCGAATGCTGAAAAACGCTCAGGTTACGAGCTTAGTCGCGCAGCACGTGCCGATGTCTTAATTCTTGCCTCACTCCACTCCTTCTCGACAACCTCGCAGCTTCTTGGTGGTGCTTTTCGAGACCCCGACCTCGTAAAGTTCATCAAAGCCAGTGAAGCATTGCTCGAGATACTTCCTTCATCGCAATATCGTCCCCCTATTATATTGGATATTGACGAAAATTCTGCAGTAAACCAGCGCGACTCCGTCAGCGGAAATGCTCCAAGCGAATTCGTTCTTCGAAATCTCTTAGAGGCCAGTGTTAGGACCGCCAATGAACTTCGAGCTAAAGAAAAGGCTAGCCTCAACAAGACAGACGTGTGGAGGATGTGGGCGACCGCAGTGAGCCAGGTTCTCGGGCATCGCAATTTCGATACCAATGCAAGCCACCACACCGACAAGAGAAAGCATCATAACGAATCTCCTTTTGTGAATTTTATGTATGAGCTCGACGAGGAAATCCGTTCGTTGTTTACAAGTCTCAATTTGCCCGAGGAAGCTGCGGCGTTGCTGCCGAACGCGAGAGTGAAAACAGGTTTAGCAAGAGAAATAAGTCGAGCAAGGGAGGGTAGGCCCGCGAGTCTGCCATTGCGCGAGGCCATTGCGGCTTGGCGACTGAGCAACCCCTACATGGCCCAAGCCAACTATTACAACGACGATTCTGGGACTGTTGTTAAAGAAAAAAGCTGAACAACAAGTCCCGCATCTGCGACGCCATTTCTTCGATGACTCCCGCGCCAATGAAGGCAAAGGAGAATCCAATGGATAAAGCTAAGAAGGAAGCGGCGGATGATGTTTTCGTTCCTGCCGACAAAATTGAGACTCGTAACGTTGCTTGGTTGACCGAAGGTTTTTTACCTATCGGCAGCGTGACGGTGCTCGCTGGTGAGGCCGGCCTCGGCAAGTCTCAGATCGCAATCGACTTGATCGCGGCTGTCACCCGCGGTCATTTCTGGCCAACGAAAAGCAAGAACGCAACCATGAAGGGACGCGTCCTGCTCGCTTCTCTCGAAGATGCTCACGAATCGACAACCAAGCCGCGCCTTCGTGCTGCAAGGGCTAAGCTCAGCCGGGTTGCTATCTTAAAGCAAAGCGAAAGTGAGAAGCCGGAGGCAGGGCTTCTCGCGGCCGTTCAGGCGCATCTGAAGACCGCGACCAAAGTAAAACTTTTGGTCGTCGATACCCTTACGGCATTGGGTTTGTCGGCGAAGGGACAAGTGGCCTTGCTGGCTAGCCTGCACAAGATCGCAGAAACGCATTCGCTGGCTGTCTTAGTCATTACGCACCTTAACAAGTCCGCTTACGGAACGATGTTGAAGAAGGTTCACGGCTCGTTCGCGCTTACGGCAATGGCCCGGTCTGTTCTCGGTGTCACTCGTTCCGATGACGGAGAGCGTGAGCTTCAAATTTTAAAAGCCAACCTCGGCCGCGACTCCCGTGCCTATCGGTTCAAGATCATCACTAAAATGGTCGAAGAGAAGGTGAAGACGTCGAAGGTAAAATGGTTGGGCATGGTAGAGCCTACGCGTGTGCATTCAACAAATCGTTCTAACCAAGTCGTCAAAGCATTGCTTCTTGGAAAAGAACGCGTCGACTCGAAGGAGTTTGCGGCCGCAGCGAAGGAACTGGAGGTTCCACTCAGCCGGGCCAAAAAGGAGGCGAAAAAGTTAGGTTTCAATCGTGAGCGTGTTGGCGGGCTTGCCGCGGATGGGAAGTGGCAACTCGTTCGCAAACTGGCGATGACAAAGCAGAGCCCCCCGACGCCGAAGGACGGCGCGGAAAACTGGTAGTACTGGTCGAAACCTAAGCACTAACATTACTGTCTTGACGGCGAGATCGGCGGTGGGAACTACCTGCCGCCGATCTGATTTTGAGTTGCCTTAGCATCTTAGCTGATCGACGGAAGGCCCAGCCGCTGCCCTCGACCGTAGACCGGAGAAGCGAGCTCGCTTGCGGAAGGCGGGAAAAGCGCGACTTCATCCGAACCGATCAATCGCTTTCTAAGGCTCTTAAGAACGTAGCGTGTCGCTTTGTCGGGTGTATTGCTAATGCGGTCGAAGCGAACCCTTTCGACCAGACCGTGATTTCCGACAAGGCGATCATGTTCCAGCTTCGAATAACGGATCAATCCCATTTTAAGGCGCGTTCTCTTAGGTTTCAGAAAAACACCTTGAACGTGTCCCGTGTCATTGATGTTGCAAACTTCCTTGTAGGAGTAGTCGGCGCAGTACAGCACCATAGGAAGTCGCTTCCAGCCATGTTCGGATTTTGAGTTTCGAACCATATCAGTTGAAATCCAGTGGAAGACTCTGGATGCTTCACTCATCATCTGCGCCCGTACTGCGATCCTTCTTCCAGCCAGTTGCTTAAACATTATAGTCACTATGAACGCATTCCATTCATCTTCAATTTTTTGCAATATCATCTCGACATAGGCATCAATCAGTTTTTCACGATAGTAGTTTGAGTCAAAAGAATTACATATGCGGGTTGTTGCCCTCATCGAAAACCTCCGGTCGTGCAGGGCCTCGTCTTGGACCATCCAGATGTCGGCTGATCTACACTATTTGTTACTGGTTATTTACAAGATTACTCGTGACGTTTTTTACTTCTGCACGGGCCGCAGTTTTCTCATTTGATGCCAGCGCCGCGCGCAAGCGTTTATCCCGCCTGCACTAAGCACTGCTTTCCTCATTCTCTTGACCGGGATCTCGAACGCTCGGCAATACCGTAAGACGCAAAGCCAACGGTGCCGAAGGCGTCGATCCAATCGTCGCGCAGGTGCGGGTAGGGTCAGGAGAAAGACTGCTGGGTCATTTGCTCCAGGACCCGTACGATATTTTTGTCTAGCGAGGGAGATCCACTTTTCCGTGTGTCCCTGTTTCTGCCAATTGTTTGCCAGTTCGTAGACCGTGCAAAGATACGGCAAGAAACGATCCTTCGCGACGGACTCCCTTGCTTTTTGCCAGCATTTCAAAAGACGGGCGAAGTTCATACTTCCGGCGGACTCGCCGATATTCTTTAATAAGGCTTTGAGGAAGGGGTTCTTCCCAGCCCCGGCAGGCTTTGATCTGAGCCCGAATTCTTCGAAGTTCTTCCATTTGATCGCATTCCTGTGCGCGATCAAAATTAGTATCTGTGTCACCGCTGTCGTTTGAAGCGACAGCACGTTTCCCGGTGTTTGGTGCCCCAGAATGCCCTTTTCCGACGGATCAAGATTGCGCTTATTCTCCCGGGAAATGCTAATTTAAAAGTGACACTAGAAACGCGTGACGGCCGCTTATGCTTATCCGTCGGTCGAGATTTAGGTCTGCTAATCCGCAATTACAAAAATGAGAATGCAAACGAGGAATGCAATTGCGTAGGAAGGAAATTGTTTAAGACGGTAGGCTCGCACGAATAAATAGACTGGAGTTACGAAGACAGCCCAAAGCGGCATGTATTTCGTGCTGTGTCCCGCCGCCTTGAGCTTGCGCTCATCGATCAATGCTGGAATGGCGTAGACAGCCCAAGTGATATACCACGGCAAACCCTCAACACGCCGTTGATTGACGGTCAGAAGACCGCCTTGGTCGCGCAATTCTATCAAGTTCCACCAGCCGCCTCGAGCGAGGCCCTCTAGCTTGATCTGGACGAGGGTCGCATCGATCACCGCAAGCAAAAGGGGCGAAAACGCCAAACACCAAACCACCCAGTTGCTGATAAACGCACTGGCGACTGGCGGGGGAAGGGTCGGCGGGCTCTTCGTCGCCAGTTCGCTGTTCTGGAAGGGTATCCAGTCCTCCAGCTTGCTATTCCAAACCGGCGTGTCGCGCCGGATCGCGCTTCTTTCGGATAGCAGAATTAGTTCTTCCGCGGTAACCGGTCCGGCGCGTTTGCCCCGCTCAACGTAGTACCACACGTTCTCGTCTTGTGTCATATAAGCCTGTCTCCTAATACAAACAGTATACTGTGTAGATTGATAGGATGCGAAGTGGCCAATTCCCGGCATGGACAGTCGGGACTTGGTCGCTTGGAATCTGCGAAAAATCCGGGTTGCCAAGGGCTTTTCGCAAGAGGGCCTGGCACTGGAGGCCCAGATTGCCCGGACTTACGTAAGCCGGCTTGAGCGGTCCTTGGAAAATCCAACCGTAGGTTTGCTTGATCGCCTGGCCGCGGTCTTGTCAATCAAGACTGCCGCGTTGTTTGCGCCCAAGCTTCCGGGTGAGAAGTCGCCTCGGGTGTTACGCGCTGGCAGAAAACCGCCACCGCGCCGACGTTCTGCACGGCGTTGATCTTCTAGCCAGTCCGTAAGTTCGGCACTCGCAGCGGTGGTGTGCGCTACCAGGCAGACTGTTGTGCCGGCGTCGTCTGCGAACCGTTCGATTTGATTTAGAAGGATCGCCTGGGAGCGTTCTTGCAGGTCTGGGCGGGAGCCCAGCGAAATCATTTGTACGGCAATTCGTTTCGCTTTCACGCGGCGGACGAAATGCCAAAATCCTTCATAGCATTGTTGGACCTGGGCGAGCGTGTTTTTCCAGATGCCGTTGTCGATTATAGGCGGGACGGCATGGACAAGGTATCGGCTTGCGGAGAAGTAACCGCGGGTCAGAACCACCGAACCAGCCTGGAAGTCTGCATCGAAGAAGCGTTTGAGAAGCGCGCAGTCATTCGTTAGCCGCGGTCCCGCGAGAGATCGAGCGCGAATGGAAGCTTCGGAACCGGCTTGCACTCGGTGATGGGAAAGATCGATGTCCGAGAGAACAAGGGCGATGTCGGCGGGGACGGCAGCACTGGCGCCGCACCAGACTTCAATACCGTCGCTCGCGAACAAACGGCCCGGTAGGGCTTTCTTGGCCGGCGAGCGGACGTCGACCGGATTTTGACCAGTGTTCTCGGCGTACAGCAGGATGTCGGTCGCACTTAAGAAGCTTCGGCTCTGTGGTAAGGGACCGAAGTTCAGGGCGACATCCAGCAGGTCACGCTTCTGCTGGACGATCTGCATCTTAGTGGTTTTATGGAATCTATCGATGTCGATGCCCAGCACATTCGTCATCTGGGGCGACCAGATTATCTCCAGGATTTTGTCGATCTGCGCTTCGTAGTCGAAGCCGCGGGGCAGGGGCGCTGGCTCAAACGCGTTATCAAGGTTCAAGAGCCAGCGGTAATGCTTGATGTCGTCTGGAACGAGAAGCTGCCGTTTCATCGGACTATCTCAGTACTCTTCGGCGAGCATGAGAGTGATTACCCGCTCAGTTACCGCAGGGTCCGACGGATCCGGAGAGTGCGCGCGAAAACTCTTGTCGTAGTAATCGATCTTGAAGAAGACCTTTTTGCCTTCGACATCCAGCGCCCCGAAATCATGTTCGGTATAGGGATCGTTCTCGTTGCAGAAATTGTCGAAGGCGGTTATCGCCTTTACGACCCGCTCCACGCTTTCAGAGCCTAAGGCTGCAACTCCCGGCGTGATAAGCACCCGGCCGCCTGTCAGTGTGGTGCGGAGTTGGTCGTTCAATTCGCGAATACGGTCGGTCTGATTGTGCATGGCTAATTCCTGTTGTGGTGGAACGGTAAAAAGCTTCGGGCCCCGTAAGGGGCCCGAGCTGGATGTTTGATTAGTTGGCATTGGGGCTGATCAGCGCGACCGTAGAACGGTGGCGGACCGTGGGTGGGATTTTCGGATGATCGCGCCAGCGAATGAAAAGCATGTCACCGATCTGGTCGGTTACGATTGCTTCCCACCAGCCTTCATCGAGCAAGTAGTTCGCGATTACCAGTGAGCCCTTCTGGATTGCATTCCAGTCCGCCGGTAGGCGGCTGATCCGCCGCTCGTTGGCGACATCGATAATTTGTCGCTCGACTTCCCAGAGTTCTTCCGTCTTTAGCTTCTTGGCCGTGGCTTTATCGGTATCGCTCATCTTCGGGAGCAGCTGACGTTTCGGATCGGTTAGCAGCGCCAGCTTGACCACTTCGTTGTAGATCGGCCGCGGCACCTTGTTCGTGAAGTTGTCGCCGGTCGCCGCCACCCGGCCGGGACCGATTTTTTTCAGCAGATCGGCACCGATAGGGCCAATGATCTCCCAGACCTGCAGTTCGAGCTGCGCGGCGGCCTTGCGGGCGCTGTCGGCGTCTTTCGCCGTGAACCATGCTGCTCTTGGTTTGGCGGCCTTGTCCTGGCCATAGACAATAAGCTTCGGTTCGGAGCGAGGCTCCGTTGGTTTCTTGCTCATGATGATTTCCAATAAAAAAGGCCCCGGGAATCGGGGCCTTGTTAGGCAGTCGGCTAGGCCGAATCTGCGACAGAATCAGTATAGCATAGTGTTCATATTGTACAAGCGGCCGCTGTTTATTGACGTTTCATTCCCGGTCGCAAAGCAATCCGTGAGCAAAAACTTTGCAAATTGCAGAGTTTGTTCCGGCAGCGGCGGCTGTCATCGATCTGATTTCCATTGCAGATATTCTCGCCTGAGGCCGCGCAGTATCGCCAAATCGCTGTTTGAACGAAGCGCGGAAACGGCTGAGGAAACGTGTGATGATATCGCCGCATGTCGATAGCCCGAGAAAGAGAGAGTAACAGCTTGGCGCAGCCGCTCTCGCCGTAACAGGCGGATCCGTACACATGTTGGCAGCCTTGCCTCTGCAGAATACCGCTCCGGTGAAGAAAGTTATGAATCAACCGGTCCACGACAATGAACTCGGCGCCGACCTGTCGCCAATGAGGCTTATCGGGAGAGGCCAGCAGCAAGTCAGATAAAGCCATGCTGATTACCTTGTCGGAAATCCCGTGGATCGCCCGCATAGGACTAATCAGTTCTCGCTGGATATCAGGATAGCTTCCGCCGGAAACTACGCTTATGCGCTCGCCGAGCCAATCTAGAAAACTCCCTCCAGCTACGTCGCGGAAAAAAAAGTATAGGCTAAAGGCCAATTGATTGAGCGAGCCATTGCGCAGATGCAGTCGGGGAAGGACGCATTCCGAAAATTCCGATTGGCAATTGCAGCTTCGATGAAACTTGGAAAACCCACAGCCGGCGAATGTCCAGAAACCTCGTAGTTTGCTGCAACTGGTTTTGCCTCTCACAGAGGCATCGATCACGTCCCAAGTTGCATTCCCGTCACGCGCCAAGATCGTCTCTACAGCCTTGTCTGCGACGCCCTGATAACTGAACACAGTCATTAGCCAATTATAGACCGCTGGATTATTATTCTGCTCTAAAGCGTGCTTCAGGTTCGATGAAGCAAATAGGCTGCCCGACCTTGAAAAGTTCTGCGTTGGGTGAGCAATTCGGCAAATCCGGTCGAGGATTGTAACCGACGCTTCGAAATTGGCGGCCTCGTGCATTCTCATAGCAGAGCCACCAATTTCCGCTGCGCATCGCTGTCACCTTCGATATAACGCTGTGTCGTCTGAATAGAGCGATGCCCGGCTAATAGCTGCACGTCACGCAAAGAACCGCCGGCACGATGTACCAGCCGCGCAGCGCGCGTGATGAACGTACGACGTCCCGAATGTGAAGAGCAGCCCGTGAATCCGAGCTTGCGGTAGGTAGTAGCAAACCAGATAACAATACTTAAATCGTTCATTCGCTGACCGCGTTCCGAATGAATTATGTACGTTTTGCTGTTCGATCTGCGCTTCAGACTTTCCAACACGCGTCGCAAGTCTCGGTGAATTGGTACTGAGCGCCCAGACCCCTTTTTAGCCACGCGATCTTGCAGTTCGATTGTCGTGCCAACTGCTCCAGTTGGAGTTAGCACCATTTCCCAAGTTAGCTTCGCAATTTCGCCCGCACGTAAGCCCGCTTTCGTTGAAAGCAAGACCATTGCGAGATTGCGAAGGGGATGTCGTGTTTTGAGGCAGTGTTCGCGTAGTGCGGAAATGTGCGCGTTCGAAAGTATTTTTGCTTGCTTGCCAGCCATAACGCGAAGAATCAGAACACTGTGAGTATAGTACAGCGTACTTAAGCTGCCAAAAGAGCGTGCTATTTGCTAACTCGATAGGAAATAGCAAAAAGCTATAGAGTAGGCTGTCGATGACTGCAGTTA
>CAZGMU010000214.1:0-8476 GCA_964526975.1 uncultured Planctomycetaceae bacterium | reverse complement strand
GCGAGGCAGAGAGCGCTGAATAAGGCCGACATCGGCAGGAGGGCCACGAGCAACCAGATCGCTGACGAAATAGGCGGCATGGCAAGCCCTTCGCCGGCATCGGCGACGGGCAGTTGGCTGAGCTGCGATATCACATAACGAGCCGTGAACCCGAGGCTGGTCAGGTTAAGCACGGCGGTGGCGGTGCTGAAGGTCATGACGGTGAGCAATTTGCCCCAGACGATTTCGATGCGTCGGGCAGGACTAGATAGAAGCGTTTCGAGCGTGCCACGCTCTTTTTCACCGGCGCACAAGTCGACAGCCGGATAGAACGCGCCGGTAAGCGCCCAGATAAATAGCACGAACGGCAGAATCTTCGACCAGAGGAGCGCCTGCTGCTGGGTGCGCTCGGCGACATCGGTCATTTCGAGCTCGAAGGGCTTCGTCACGCGGGCCGAAATTTTGCTCTCGGCCAGATTGCGGCGGACGATTTGAGCCCGCCAAGCCTCGATGACGCGCTCGACTTGCATGTGAGCGGCTCGCGATTTTTCCTTGCCGGCGTTGAAAATAATGCGCGGCGTGGGGAACTCGATGTTGTCCTCGGATTTGGCGTCCGATTTGTCGCGGTCCCCGGCGGATTGAGCTTTGATTTGTGCGTGCAGGTCGTTCAACTGCTTGCCAAAACCTTTGGGAAAGGTCAGCACGACTTGAACGTCGCCGCTTTTCAGGCGCGATTCGGCCAATTCGAGCGCGGTGTGCGATGTTGGGTCGGTTTTAGTTGGAGTATCGGAAGGTGCATCTGGATTGGCCGGCTTGCCCGGGCCGGGCGACTCTTTCATGAATTCCAGATGCAACCAGTTGGCCGCTTTCTCATCGCCAAACAAGCCGGGGGCGAAGTGCCGGCCTTCGATCAGTGGCGGCAGGTCCTTGCCGGCCTTTAGCTCTCCCGCGCCAATGACGACAACCTTCGGCTCGCTCTTGCGCAGGAATTGCGAAAGCTGAAACACGCTCATGCCCAAAAGCGGATAGAGCAGCAGCGGCAACACGGCGATCATGAACAGCGTCCGCCGATCGCGAAGCTGGTCGCGAATCTCACGGGCGTAGATCAGACGTACGTTGCGCCAGGACATGAGGAGTATCTCTATTCTTAAATCGGGTTTGTCTCACGCAGAGATGCTTAGGAACGACTCAAGAATAACTTCCCGATTTTCAGAATAACCACGGAGACACGGAGAGCACGGAGAAGAAGTCTAGGAGAACAGGAACACTAATCTTCACTAATCCCCACTAATATCAACTATCAAAGAAGAGACTACTTCCGTCTCATTCTTGATTCTGATGGATGAACGTAGATTCGTGGCGATTCGTGTTCTTCTCTCTCTACTTCCGTCTTCTCTGTGTCCTCCGTGTCTCCGTGGTGAATCCCTTTTTCTGAAGTTATTTTTTAGTCACCCCTAAGGCACAAAGAAAACCAACCACACGTAGATTGAGCTCTATTTCTTTCTTTGCGCCTTGGCGACTTTGCGTGAAATCTTTTTGTTAACCTGTTGCTAATAAATCTTGTTGTTGTTTGCTAATCAAATGGAAAAACAACTCTTCCAAATCGCGTTCTTCGTGCTGGTCGCGGAGCTCGTGGAGGGAGCCTTCGGCGAGGATGTGGCCGCGGTGCATGATGGCGATGCGGTCGCAGAGGCGTTCGGCCTCGCGCATGATATGCGTCGAAAATATGATGCACTTGCCCTGGTCGCGGAGCTCGCTCACGGCGTTCAAGACCTCGCGGGCGACAAGGACATCGAGACCGGTGGTGGCCTCATCGAAGATCAGCACAGGCGGATCATGGACGATGGCGCGGGCGATCGAGACCTTCTGCTTCATGCCGGTGCTCATCTTGGAGCCCAGTAGGTCGCGAATCTCTTGCATTTGAAACCGATCGAACAATTGCTCCATGCGATTGCGCAGCTCGTCTTCATCGAGGCCGTAGAGCTTGCCGAAGTACTCGACCATTTCCCAGGCGGTCATGCGGTCGTAGACGGCGGTGTTGGCGGAAATGAAGCCGATCTGATGGCGGACCATTTCGGGCTGGGTGACGACATCAAACCCGCCGACGATCGCGGTGCCCCGCGTGGGCTGCAAGAGCGTGCTTAGAATTCGCAGAGCGGTTGTTTTGCCGGCGCCGTTGGGGCCGAGCAGACCGTAGATCTCACCGGGGGCGGCGGAGAATGTGAGCCCGGAGAGCGCGTAGAAATCGCCGCGCACGAGATCGGAATACGCCTTGGTAAGGGATCGGACTTCGATCATGACCCACGACACTCGAATGCGTGACGCTCATCCAACAACGTCCGCCAAGAGTGTGACCCCTCCAGGCGAAAAGCTCCCTTCTGAAGTCTAGCTTATTTTTGTGGGGCGGGGCAGCGAACAGAAACTGCCTAAAACGGCGTCAGATCAATGTTTCCATGCCAGCCGTAAAAACATCGGAAACTGCGACATCAAAACCGGCGAGCAGGGCAGATGTTGCTTGTTGCCCCGGAGCAAACTCTCCATGAACTCGGTACTGATCGCCATCTAGAGAGAGAACCGTGATCCGGTCAAGATGCGGGTCCACAATCCAGTATTCCGGAATACCTAATTCGGCATAGTCGGCGCGTTTATGCTGATAATCGCGTTTGCGCGACTTGTCGTCTTCGCTGACAACTTCCATCGCAAGGCCTGCTCCTCCTAACGACTTGTCGCTCCCTTTGACTCCCTGCTCCTTCGGAACAAATATTACGTCGGGTTCCCGGAAAGTTCTCGGGCGAATATGGACCGGCATCGGTGCAAACACAACGCTTCCGAGCCCCCGCGCCAGAACGAATTTGCGCAGCGTTTCAGCCAAGAACCAGACAATTTGTTGGTGGGCGAATGTCGGCATAGGCAAGACTTCCAGGTTGCCGTCGACGAGCTCAACCAGATGATTCGTGTCGAGGTCCAGATAATCAGCTTCGCGCCACTCGCCCTGATTGGGGAACAGTCGCGCAATTTCCCAAGCTGGCTCAGTGCCCGAAACGGACGTCGGTTGATTGGGGATCATCGCCATAAGATCACTTATCCAACCTAATTATACCACATCCTCGTGTCTGTACGCAGCCGTGATCTTGTCGCCCCGGCATGGCGATGCGGCTAAGCCGTATTGTCGCCCGCAACGACCGTAAGAGGAACCAGGTTTTCCGTACGGTTGGAGCCACGCTTCTGTTGAGCGGCCCGAATTTGGGTGTATTGCGCATGATTGGCGTCGATGGCAAACTTTTCGTGCGCTTCGTCAAACAGTTGGTAGTGGACGTTGCGCTGGCGTGGCGTGTAACCTAGCTCGGCGATTGCCCCGCGGATTTCGTCGAGCGAGAGGTGATGGACGGTGCCGGCCTCGGCGACGACGTTTTCCTCGATCATGAGGCTGCCCATGTCGTTCGCGCCGTAGAGCAGGGCGAGTTGGCCAATCTTGAGGCCTTGCGTGACCCAGCTGGATTGGATGTTGGCGAAGTTGTCGAGATAGAGGCGGGCAACGGCATTCGTTTTCAGGTACTCATAGGCGCCGGACGGGGGGACGTCGGCCATTTCGGTGTGCTCGGGCTGGAATGTCCAACAAATGAACGCGGTGAAGCCGCCGGTTTCGTCTTGCAGTTGGCGGAGGCGTTCGAGGTGCTCGATCCGCTCGGCGAGCGTTTCGACATGGCCGAACATCATCGTGGCGGAACTGCGGCCGCCGAGCTCGTGCCATACGCGGCTTACGTTGAGCCAATCGTCGGTCATGACTTTGCCGCGCGTAATTGCGGAGCGGACACGATCCACAAGAATTTCCGCGCCGCCGCCCGGCAGGCTGCCGAGGCCTGCGGCCTGGAGGCGCTCCAACACGGTTCGCAGGGGAAGTTTCGAGACTTTGGTGAAATGGTAGATTTCTGGCGGGCTGAAGCCGTGGATATTTAGCGTCGGGAAGCGCGATTTAATATCACCGAGCAGTTCTTCGTACCACTCGAGCTTAAAATCCGGATGCAGGCCGCCTTGCATCAGGATTTGATCGCCGCCCAGGTCGAGCGTTTCCTGAATCTTCTGGTAGAGCTCGTCGCGATCGAGGACGTACCCTTCGGGAGACTTGGGCTTGCGATAGAACGCGCAGAAGTCGCAGACCGCCGTGCAAACGTTCGTGTAGTTGATGTTGCGGTCGATGTTGTAGGTGCGATAGTTCTCGGGATGGAGGCGGCGGGTCACTTCGTCGGCGGCTCGGCCAAGCGAAGCCAAATCGTGCGACTCGAGCAGGCGCAGGCCTTCGTCCGGCGTCAGCCGCTCACCGGCGACCGCCTTGGCTAATAGATCGGTTGTACCTCGCAGCGCTACCATTGTTGTCCTCGAACGTATCGAGCCCACATTAGAGTAAATTTCTGAAATACCAGTAGCGAGCCACGCTCGCTGGTTTCCGGACCGCGTGGCGGTCCGGCTATGTCGGTGATCATGTACAAAATGATTTACTCTACCCAGGCGCCTACACCAAAACTTAACTAAATGCTAATCACGCGTAGCCGAAATAGCGCTCGGCGTGGTGACGGTGGCTGCATCACCTGGAGGAGCGAGGCCGTGCTCAACGCATAGTGAGTGGAATTTGCGCAGGCCCGCGCGCTCTTCATCACCTAAGATGAAATGCAGATTATCACGGAAATAGGAAAGTGCTAACTCGCTCGAGACGCCAACAAGCGGGCCTTCGCACTCGGCGATTTCAAGCAGATGGGCAACGCCGTTGTCGCGTGCCGCCGCTAGCTCGGCTGCAACATTGCTGGCTCCGATGCCAGCCCGAGCTACCCACATCGCGAACACGAACGGCAGGCCGGTCCAAGCGCTCCAGCGTTGGCCGAGGTCCCAAACTTCGACGAAGTGTTCTTGAGGCAGCCCTTCGGCAATCGCTCGATCACCGATCAACAGCACGGCGTCTGCCTCGGTGGTGTCGAGGCCGCAGCCGATCGGCAGGGGCTCCCACTGGGGATGAACGCCATGCACTTCTGCCAGAAGAATTCGCGTGAGGGCCGCACTGGTGCGCGAGCCTTCGTCGAGAGCAACGCACTGCACTTTGCTAGGGGGGACGCGGAAATGGAGTTTTACGCTCAGAACCGGCCCGCGACAGGCGACGCAGGCGTCTGAGATGATCGTGGCGCCAGGAGTGCGGAAAAACTCGACGGAGGGAATAAGGGCGATGTCGAGCCGGCCAGCTGTGAGCGAATCGGCCAACCGGCTCGGAAGATCATAAGTCACTCGCACGGAAGGCGCGAGTGCGTCCAATCCGTAGACCAGCGGTTTTGAGTTCAGGTAATTGACGGCTCCGATTCGCATGACACTACAAATTGTAGCGAAAAACGAGCTTGTGCCCAAGGCAAGCACGCCTCGCGGCATCGGAGGTAATGCGGGCGTGCCTGCTGGCTAATAAGGCAGTCATTTTAACCGCCAGATGCTGGTGAATCGGCCAATTTCATCGTCGAGAATCCCCCATGCGAACAGACGCGACTGGCATGTACCACATGCCGTTCTCTTTGATGTTTGATCATTGCTAATTTTTTGGGAACTATTCGCGTGGAAGATCATCTAAGCCACGAAAGCCAATATTTTCCTGTAATAGCAAGCATGGTTAGGAAATCGGAAAAATGAAACCTCGATACGATTCCACGGCTTCTCGGCCCCAAACCGCCATCCGCTCCGCCCTGCGATGGTTAATCGCGATTGGGGCCATCACCGTGTGTAACAGCAGCGTGACATTCGCTCGTGTGAAGCTCATTACGCTGCCGGTACGCGAGCGAGTGGAAATCCAACTCGACAACCCGAACGCAACGCTTGTCGAAGAAGAGCGAATCGTGCCGCTCGTGCAAGGCGAAAATCAGGTCGACTTCTCCTGGGCCAACACGCAAATCAATCCGAACACGATCGTGTTTCGCGTACTGGGGCCCGCAGAGGGAAATGAGCTTGATGTGAAGGTGCTGTCGGTAAGCTATCCGCCGAATGAGGCGGCGCTGGTTTGGACGGTGAGTGCGAGCAAGTCGGGATCGGCACGCGTGCGAATCAGTTATTTGCTGGGAAACCTGACGAAGAGCTTCAATTATCGAGCCGTCGCCTCGCATGATGAGAAAACGCTCGAGCTGGCCCAGTACATGCGGCTACAAAATCTGGCGAACGAGCAATTTCGCGACACTGGCTTGTGGGCCGGGTTTGGGCCGCATTTTCAGAAGGCGATCGGCATCAATGAAACCAAGGAGGTGCTGATCGAGAAATACGCGGCGGTGCCGATCACGAAAACGTACACCTGCAACCCGGCGGAATTTAACTACATCGACCGGGCGCAGAACAAATTGCGGGTGCCGATGCACTACGTGTTGAAGAACGACTCGGCCCATGGGCTGGGTAAAGCGGCGCTCGAGTACGGGAAAGTGCGGATCTTCGTGGAAGGATCTGGCGAAAATGGCAAGGCCGCGACGGCGTTTCTCGGCGAGGACTGGGGGAAGTTTACGCCCAAGGATGACGAATTGCGTCTGTACCTGGGCATCGCGCAAGACATCGTCGTCAAGCGGACGGTCGAGCGGAATCACATGCATCATGTAACCGGCAACCTGTATCGCTACGACGCCATGGTGAAATACGAGATCGAGAACTTCAAGCGTGAGCCAGTGATGCTCAACGTGGTGGAAGACGCCCGATATATTCGCAACGAGATCCGTCCTGATACGGGGCGCGAAGTCGATTGGGAATTGGGCAAGGAGACGACGTTCGAAGGTGATCTCGACAAGGAGCACAGCAACGCGGAGCGACTGGCGTTTCAGGTTAGGCTGCCGGCAGCCGACAGCGACGGCAAAGCGACCAAGGTTACACACAAGCTCCACTTACTTATCAAAAACGAATGGTGATGCGATGAAATCCGTGCCTCGATCAAAGAATATAGTCCGGTCATCCTGGCCGGACCTGGGTTTTATTAAGCAAAGAGCTTCAATGGTTATCCAATGGTGGGTGGGCGAGCCAAGATGGCTCGGCTCTATGGGGAGAATGGTTATTGTGCTGACGTTGGCTGTGGTGGCTTGCCGGCCGGTTTGGGCCGAAAATGTCGACCTGTCGACGGTGCCGAAGCGCAACACGGTGCAACTCACGATCTACAACAGCGAAGACCTCACGCTGGTGCGGGAAACGCGTGTCGTGACATTTAAGAAGGGCATCAATCCGCTACAGTTTTCGTGGGCCAATACGAAAATTGATCCATCGTCGGTCGAGCTCAAGTTCCTCACGACGGCTGATAAGCTCGATGTGCTGGATACAACGTTTCCGCACGACAAGCCGCAAATGTTGTACTGGAACGTGAAAAGCGAGTTCGACGGCGAGGCGACGATCCAAATCACCTACTTTACCAGCGGCATTACCTGGAGCGCGGACTATACAGCGATCGCTGACAAGGACGAAAGCAAGCTCGACATCGATGGCTTCGTGAAGATCACGAACAACAGCGGCGAAGAGTATGAAGATGCCCAGGTGCGGCTTGTTGTCGGAACGATCAATCTAGTAGAGAAGGTCGCCGAGCTTTCTCAATTATCGATGGATAAGGTCAAGAACATGCCTGCAGATGAATACAAGCGCGCTCGCCGTGAGGTCGCATTGGGCGCGATGGATAGATCCCTCGGAGGCGGCGAGGGAAGCCCCGCTTCCGGGTCTGCCTCGATGGCCAAAGAGAAGGAAATCATCAAAGAAGGGCTTAGCGAATACTTTATCTACTCCGTGGAAGGAACCGAAACGATACCGAACGGCTGGTCGAAGCGGATGCGAAGCTTCCAGGGCGAGGACGTGCCGGTTCAGATTCAGTATCGCTATCGGCCCCGCGAGTATGGCGACCAGCTCGTGCGGATGTATCTCATGACGAACAGCAAAGCCTCGAAGCTCGGCACAACCCCATTGCCGGATGGCGTGGTGCGCGTGTTTCGCAACAATGGCCGCGATGGACTCTCTTACCTCACACAGCAAACGATCAAGTACGTACCGATTGGCGACAAGATCGAGCTGAATCTTGGCGTTGATCCGGAGGTGGTTTTCGAGCTGACCAAAGAGCGAGTGTCGCGAGACGACATTTGGATGCAGATCAACGGCAAGAACGAGTTTCAGAGCGTCGGAAACGACGCAACGGAACTGGAAGTCAACTCGTCGGTCGTCGGATGGAACGAGCGAAATCTGTTCCGCCAGCAGATACGCAATTACACGGCGAAGCCGATTCAGGTGGAAATCCGCCGCACTTTCGCAGGCCACAACGATTTCCGCAGCTCGCTCTCGCCGAAGCTGTATGACTTTCAGACGGTCGAATTCAACGCTCAAGTTGCGGCTGGGGAAAAGAAGGACTTGCGGTACGAAGTTGTTCGTCATCAAGGGCGCAACGCGAAACAAAACAATGTGACGCTCGCAAAAGCGGAGATCGATTAGCAAGGGCAGGTCGAGTAGGTTCTTTGCTTTGCTTCAAATG
>CAZGMU010000213.1:0-8499 GCA_964526975.1 uncultured Planctomycetaceae bacterium | reverse complement strand
ACGGCAAGAAGAGGCGCGGCAACAACAGCGAGTGAACACCAGAGGGGCGGCGCGTCGTACATTCACAACCAATGCAAGAGTGACGGGCCGGCGCGTCGCCTTTTTTAGCGGGGGCTGGGGGGAGAAAACGAATCGAACATGACACGCAACCGCAACAACCTCTGGCTGTTCTACGCTCTCGCCTTCGCGCTCTGGGCGCTCGGCTGCGTCGGCTGCTGTATTGGCTGTGACGCCCGGCGACATGCCGAACTCAAGGGCGAGTTGTACGAGCTACAGAGCCAGTGCGCCGGTCTCGATATCAAGCTCAATCACCAGACGGAAAAGCTGGCCGAGGCGAGCGCCAAGCTCGACAAGCTCTTGGCCCGCCGCATCCTGCCGATCGGCGCATCGCAGCAGGCCAGCCCGGACATCCGCGCCGCTGTGGGCCACTCGCTCAAAGCCGCCTCGGCGCTCGTCGGCGAAGAGCGCGTCGTCGGCGTTTTTCGCGACATCAGCGGCAACGCGATCGATAACCAGCTCACGCTTCCGCGGCCGGTGAAAGAGCCGATCAAGAAAAAAGTACAGGCCGAAGTGGCCGAGGCAATCCAAAAACTACTCGACGAATAGAGGGCCAAACCATGCTCATGACCATCCTGATTGCCGCCGTCGTCTGCTACGCGCTGTTCGAGATCGGCACGCGCGTCTACGCCAAGATGCAAGAGCGCAAGAACAATCCCGAGGCCGTCCAGGCCGACGGCATTGCCCTGCCATTCGACATCTTCGCGCTGATCAACAAGCTCAGCGAGGCCATCGCCAAGAACCCGATCTGGCAAAAGCTCGACATGACGACCGACGACTTTGAGCGGACGCTGGAAAGCGCGATGATTCGCAAGCTCTCGCGGCGAGTGGAAGAGTCCACCAACGACGCTGAAAAGACCGAAGGTCGGGCGGCGCTCGAAACGCTGGCCAAGATCGTCCTCGTGCCGAAACCCGCTCCTCCGAAAGCATGATCACCACGATTACCGTCATCGCGACCTGCATTGCCGCCGTGCTGTCGGCGATTGCAGCCGCAGTCAAGCTCCACTACTGGCGACACAAAGACTAACATGCCACCACGCCTGGGCGCCAACGCGATGGAATCTGCGACGGATGGCCTCATGGCCTCGCTGCCGCAGCAGCCTGCGCCCATGTTCGCGAAGCGGAAGTACGAGCCGGTGGCGCGGTTCAGCGACGTGGCTCACCTGATTTCTTCGGGCGACCTGATCCAGTACACGGGCAGCATGTGGAACCCCGTGTCGGCGTCGATTCGGTTTGCCACGTATTCGCAGTGGTCGCACAGCGGTATTGCGTATCGTGACGGCGAATCTCTCTATGTAATCGACATCTGCGCGGCAGACGGCTGCCAGATTCGCCCTCTCTACCAGCAAGTCCGCGATTATCCCGGCCGCTACTGCTGGTCGCACGTATCTCGCAGGCGGTTCCCCGAGTTCGACGGCGAAGCCTGCGCACGCGCCGCCCTCGCCGACGTGGGCAAACGCTACGGCTACCGAGGAGTTTCCTTGCAACTCGCCATGAGCTTCCCGATTGCTCGTGAACTTGCCTACCTGCTCCGTGCGCACGAGTGGTCGTACTTTTCCGATGCGCCATCATTCTGCTCGCAAGGCGTCAAGAAATGGGCGACGGCGGGCGGCGTCGACCCCGTTCCGAATCGCGCGCCGCAACTGTGTCCGCCTCGCGAGATGGGCAGCTCGTTGCTGTGGACGCCGAAGTACGTGGCGCTCATGCCCAACGAATGGGAGGGCAACCAGTAATGATCAAGTACACCGTGCTCAAGGCGATCGAGGGCCACGTCTATCCGGGAGCAGTTGGCAGCTATCAGACCGAGCACCTTGCGCTCGGCGAACGGATCAGCGAACTATTGCAACGTGACGGCCACCTGGTACAGCGCCAAGACCAGCCATCCGACAGCGAGAGGGAAGCATGATTCTTCGTATCCGCGTGTTGTTTCTGATCGTGATTGTGGCATTGGTAGCTGCGTACTGCGCGGAGCATCTGCCTGCCCCCGATCCTACGCCAGACGATCCCGGCCCGTCACCCAGCGGCAGCTTGCGCGTACTGATCGTGGAAGAAACTTCGCAGCGATCCACGTTGCCGCCGGCGCAAGCGATTGCCATCACCTCCGGGGAAGTGCGCGATTACCTCAATTCGCACTGCGACAAGGAACGTGGCACCGCAACGTGGCGCATCTACGACAAGGATCAAGACGTCACGAACGAAACGAAAGCCTGGCAGGATGAATTCGCGGTGCTGAAAGACGAGGACTTGCCGACCATTGCCATCAAGAGTGGCAGCCGGCGGTGGACCAAGCCGCAGCCGTTGCCGAAAGACACGGACAGCCTGCTCAGGCTACTCAAGCGATACGGGGGAGCGTGATGGAAGTCGTCATCAACGATCAAAACTACCAGCAATTCATGGCGCCTGTAATCGACGGCGAAGTGCGGTCAATGGGCCTCGTGCCGCGCGATTACGACCAATGCCCGGTTGGTTATCTCTCGTGCGCCAAGCCGTTCGACTTGCCGCTGATTCCCGAAAGCGAATGGGAGGAGCGACTCAAGGAGCGGATCGCCCGCAAGGCGCAGCTCTCCGACGTGCGCAATCGCGGCGTGAACGGACGGCCGATTCCTTCACGCGACCAGAACGGCCGGGGCTACTGCTGGTTTCACTCGGGCGTCTCGTGCAATCTGATTGTGCGAGCTACCGAAGGCCAACCATACGCGGACCTCAGCGCCTATGCTGGCGCGTGCATCATCAAAAACTATCGCGACCAGGGCGGCTACGGTTCGCAGGGGGTCGAGTGGATGGCCGAGCACGGCTGCCCGACGAGCGAATTCTGGCCGCAGCAATCGACGAAGCGCAGCAACGACACGCCAGAAATGCGCGCGAATGCCAAGCTCCATCGCATCCAGGAATGGATGGACCTGGAGCCGCGCAACAAGGCGCAGTTCGTGACCTGTTTACTCAGCGGCATTCCAGTCGTGAGCGACTTCAATTGGTGGGGGCACAGTGTCGCCACACTCGATCTCGTCTCGCTCGATCCGTTCCGCACGCGCATCTGGAATTCGTGGGGGGACGGTTGGAGCGAGAACGGCACCGGCATTCTCGAAGGCCGCAAGGCAATCCCAGACGGCATGTTGGCCCCGCGCGTCGTCACAGCGAGCAAGTAACACCATGCGAATCATCTCCACCATCATCGGCTTCGTGGCCATCGGTATGCTGGCGGTGCTGGTCTACAGCCGCGATGTGCAGCGAACGCGGCTTCAATCGCAACTGGCCGACTCCGAGGCCACGGCCGCCGATCTTCGCGAGCAGCTGGACGAAGCCGACGCGACGATCAGCAGATTACAGGCGAATGCAAAAGCTAGCGAAGTCATTACAAAAACCAAGCGGGAATCAGAACACCAGGTTCGCGAGCCCGAGCGAGTCGAGTGGTTCTGCGGCGACGACTCGTTTGAAGCCGCGTCGGCCAAGGCGCAGCAGCTAGGTCGCCCGCTATTCGTCGACTTTGCGCCCGATTGGTGTGTGCCTTGCCAGCGAATCAAAACGGCCGTGCTCGCCAAGCAACAAGTCTCCAGCACGCTCAAGACGCGTTACGTACCTCTGATCGTGGCGGACGGAGCATTGGCCGAGCAGCATCGCGTAACGTCGTTTCCGCGTTGCGTGGTGATGAGTACCGACGGCACCCGCAGCAAATCATTCACGCCTGAGGAGTCGCCCGAAGCGTTTTTGCGGCAACTCGCTGAGGCAACCTCTAGTATTCAAGAAAGCAGGTGATCCGTGTTCTATGTGTCCATGATTATTGCGATCTGTGCGATCTGGCTATCGTTTGCTGGGACTGGCTTTCGATTCAAGCGAGTCATGATTTGGAGCTCCAGAGAACGACTTTTTAGGATCGGACGATTTCTGTGGCACCGCGGCAGGCCCGGATGTCCCGGCGGCGGATTCTCAGCCAAGTTCTCGGTTGCAATGACGCCGCGATTGTTCGCGTGGGAGAAGGGCTGGCACAGCCTCGCATTGACGCTCTTCGGTGTTCGTGCTCACTATCAGCGTAGCTATGGAGGATGGATTGTTGCCATGTTGCTTGTAGCGATGGCGGCAAGTCAATCACACGCAGGCCCTCTTAGCAACTTCCGCGCTCGTGTGTCGACGCGACTCCACCGCGAGCCGACGCAAGTCATCGAGCAATCGAAAAACCGCATGAACTGCCGGCGTGAACGTTCGCTACTCAAGCGCGGTTCGGCTGCGACCTCAACTCCCCCCTCGGCGCAGCCGTCCGCGTCTCCAAAGAGCGAGGCAGCAACAGCACCCACTGCTCCACCGGAGGAAAAGAACTGACCGTCAGTCGGGCCGCGCGCAGGCGGAAGCGATTGCCGGTGTCACGATTAGCCCGTAATGCAATCGCTTTCGCAGGCCCGATTCAGAGACCCAACAAATGATGCCCCCCCGCAAAAAACCGAAGCCCCGTCCGCCCGTGCCTGGTGCCGAGCCCGGACAGTTCACCTGCTACGAAGCGCGGCGGACGGTCGGCACGTTCGTGGACACCAGCCTTGCGTTCGCGCTCACCACGTTCATCGCGGTGGCCGATACGCTGGCGACTCAATCGAACGTCGACACGCTCTGGAACGTGAACACGTTGGCTGGCGCCGCCGGCGTGATCGTGGTGACGCTGTGGCGGGCGTATCGGATGAAGCAAACCAATAACAGCGACCGCAAAACATAGGGAAGTGTATGCGTGGCCAACGACAGCGGCAGTCAGTTGTGGTGGGAGACCTTGCTGGAGGTCGGGAAGTGGTCGCTGGCGGCTGCCGGGACGGCGGTAACCGTAGTCGGCGGTTGGCTGCTCAAGATGTACGGTCGCGACCGGGCCAGACTGAACCGGCATGAAGAACGATTGACTCAAGCGGACAAGGAATTCGGCGTGCTCAAAGAGTTCCGAATCGTCGCGGACAAGGGACCGATCGGCGAACCACTCGCCCGCGAGTTGGAGCGCCTCAAGGCAGAAGACGAACGATTGCATCGACGGATCAGCAAGCGCGACCGCGTGGTGAACGAATTGAAGACGAGCATGGCGCGCACGGAAACCAACGTGGAATGGATCGTGGAAGAATTGAAGAGAAGGCGAGAACACGAATGACCAATCACCGCCCCACCACCAAACCGCGCGTGAAGCTGCCCAGCACCTGGCCGAGCACGAGTCACATCACCATCAACGGCGTGGAGGTGCGGTGATGGCACTCACAGACGGGCTATTTCTGCATCTTGGACTGCAAGACAACGCGGCATCAACGACGGTCGTGGCGACTGTCGGCAGCAATGCCACAGCAACCGCGAACACGAACACATTGGCGACCGCCGGTCCCAACGCCGCGTTGCCGTCGGCTCTCCAGCTGGACAATAACACACAATATGTTACCCTGCCGTCGATTTCATTCGCGAGCGGCGATGACGCCTCCTATCGTCTCGTCTATGCTCGCCTAGTGGCCGGCACAGCAGGGCTGCTGGGCCGCACCGGTGATTTTCAGTACCAGGTCCGGACGGCGTCGAACGGCCTTTCTGTCCGGGTGGCCGATTCGGCGGTTAACTTCGTCGACTTCACAATCGCTGCCAACAACCTGAGTTGGCACGATCTGATGATCATCAAGGCGGGCACGTCCTATCGAGTGTATTTCGATGGCGCTGAAAGCAGCAGCGGCGCGTTGACTCTGGCGGGGAGCTTTGGGCCGGCGGTGCTTGGGAGGTATTTCACGAACGACGGCAACGCAAAATTTGCCTCATGCTCGATTTGGAATCGCGCACTCTCTGGTCCAGAAATCACCGCGCTGCACAACAGCGGCAACTGGCTGGCCTACCCGTGGACCACCGGCCCCTCACCCGCCGTGCTGGCTCACTACTACGCGCAGATGCGCGCGAACAACTAAACCATAACTAAACCATGACACAATTCCTCCGCCAAGCCACCGCCAGCCAGTCGCGCACACTCGGTCCATTCGTCGATGACGCCGACGGCAAGACCGCCGAAACCGGCCTCACGATTGCGAACACCGATATCAAGCTGATGGCCAACGGCGGTTCGAGCGCGAATAAAAACTCTGGAGGCGGTACGCACCGCGTGAACGGCATGTACGGCGTCACGTTCGACGCCACGGACACGGCAACCGTTGGTGAACTGGAAGTATCGGTCGTAGTAGCTGGCGCGCTGCCGGTGTTCGCGACGTTTACTGTGCTAGAGGAGGCAGTCTACGATGCGCTGTTCGCGGCGAGTGCGCCGGGATATGTGGCCAATGCGCCGGTGAGTGTGGCCCAATTCGGCGGTACAAACGGCACGTTCAGCGGCGGGCGGCCGGAGGTGAACACGACACACATCAACGGGGTCTCGACCAGTAGCGTCACCACCGTCAGCTCTCACATCGGCACCACAGGAGCAAGTACCGCACAAACCGGCGACAGCTACGCGGTCGTCGCTGACTCCACTTACGGGCTATCAGCGTCCTACACGCAACTTCTGCTGCGCTGCCCTTGGCGGTTTCACTTTGTCGCGGCGTCTGGCGGCAACAACGCGAATGCTGGCACGTACAGCGCACCGCTCGCAACCATCGCGCAGGCCATCACCAACGCGGTCAATGGTGACTATATCGTTCTGCTGAACGGCGAGCACACGACGAGCGGCATCAGCACCACGAAGCGGCTGAACCTCATCGGCATCAAGAGCGGCCCGGCTGGTCTGGGTGAGGCGATTCTCACCACGTCCTCTGGCGCGGGAACGATCAACTACCTGGGCGACGGCTCGACCGTGCGACATCTGTCGATCAGCAACACCACGAACAACAGCAACGCAGCCGCGATTCAATTCGACGGTGGCGACGGCACGCCGGGCAACAATGTGACGTTCGAGGACTGTGTCGTCGCGACTTCGATTGGCCAGTATGGCGCGAGATTCTTAGGCAAAAAAGGCATTCGACTGATCAATACCTCATTCACCGGAGTCGCGCGCGGCATCGCTGTGCTCAGCTCGCACGTCCACAGCGAGGGCGGGCGGTACGAGGGGCAAGAGTCAGGCGTTTACCTGGACGCGACCGATAGCCACGCATCGTTTGTGGGTCGCGGCAACAACGAGATTGTCGCCTACAACGCAACCTCAACGTCCAAGGCCGTGTCGATCTTCACGTGCCTCGCTCCAATCTTCTTTGAGTGTCACGACGCAACCAAGCTCGTGACAGTCGACATCGACGGCGCTCCAGTCCTACGAGGCTGGGCGACCCACGCCAGCTTCCCGGATCGTGTAGCCGCAGTCATCGGTGAGTCGACCAGCGGCATCACTCGCGGCAAGGTGTATATTCGCGGCGGTAGCGTTGACGTTGTGAATTCCGGCGCTGGTGCGACGAACCACTTTGTGGCGAACGCAGGCTCGGAGATGCGAATCGAGAACGTCTCGCACGACAGCGCGCAGAATTCGGGCAACGTGCAGGTCGTGAATGAGGATGTCGCCACCGCAGCCACGCAATCCACCGCAGCCGCAGCGAGTGCCAGTAGCGCCGACTCAAAGGCAACGAGCATCAAGGGCGTCACGGACAAGCTGGACACGGCACTGGAACTCAACAGCGGCAGCTACCGGTATACCGAGGCGGCGCTGACGCAGGCACCGGCTGGGGAAGGTGGGGGCGCGCAACTGAGCCCATTCCTAGTTACGCCTGGCCACTCGTGGAGATTCGACAGCCCACTACAAGTCACTGCGCCAAACATTATCGTCGAGAATACCGGCTTCGATGATCTGCTCCTGGAGCTGGACCTAACCGGCGCACTCGCCGCCAGTGCAGCGATAAGCACAATCAGCAACGTGACCGTCGCTGATGTAGCAGAAGCAACCGAGCCAACTGTTGTCAGCTCAGCCAAGCGAACAGACGGCAAGGCGATTCACATTAAGACCGACGGCGCATCAGCCACTGCCGGCAAGTACACATACAGCGCCACCATCACAACGACCGATGGGCAGACGCTTACACGCAAGGGCGTGCTACAGGTGAAGTAATGTCAGATGGCCCCAAGAAAATCTGCAACCGCCATCGCCTGATCTATGGAGGAGAAGGCTGCCCGAAATGCAAGGTAACGAAAAATGCAGGCACATCAAAAAACAGACCCGGTGATCCGTTCTATGCCAGTAGTGCATGGCGGGCGCTACGCGCCACCAAGCTGGCAGATAGTCCCCTGTGTGAGTGTGATGACTGCAAGAGGACTGGCGATGTTGTTCCGGCGGATGTGGTCGACCATATCAAGCCGAGGTGCGACTATCCCGAGTTGGAGCTGGAGTATGACAACCTCCGCAGCATGTCGGCAGCCCATCACAACGCGCACACAGCTCGATCAAGACGCGCGAAGGGGTGGGGGGATGGTTGAAGCAAAAGACAAAACGCCGGTTAGCCGTGTGGGGGCAGCGGTACAGGTTTTGGCAGGTTTTCGAGGGGGGCC
>CAZGMU010000212.1:5071-8507 GCA_964526975.1 uncultured Planctomycetaceae bacterium | reverse complement strand
GAAAGCGCTGCGGGCAGTTTCTTGGCCCGCATTCGGTGGCTGACCAGCATGGCCCCTGAGTTAGAACTTCCACGCTTCGCTGATAGCGACATAGAGCAATTGCTTCCCGAGATTTGTTACGGGATGCGTTCGTTGGAAGAGTTGCGAAACGCCGATTGGCTGTCGCTCTTGCAGAACCAAGTCGGCTACGACTGGCTGGCGGAAATCGAGCGGCTGGCTCCTTCGCACATCGAATTGGCGAACGGAAATCGACACGCGATCACGTACGAAATCGGGAAGGCTCCGGTCCTGGCCGTACGGATTCAGGAGATGTTCGGCGTGAGCGAAACACCACGCGTTGCGGGTGGACGCGTGCCGGTGTTGCTGCATTTGCTTGGTCCCAATTATCGACCTCAACAGATCACGGCGGACCTCGCCAGTTTTTGGCAGAACGGATATCCCGAAGTGAAGAAGGAGCTACGGCGACGATACCCGAAGCACTCCTGGCCGGATGATCCGCTGACGACGCAGGCGACGCGATCGGGATTGAAGCGGGATGCGAAATAGGTCGATTCCAGGGGCGCGGTTGCTGCGAACCCTTCGGGTTCGTGTTGTTTTTGGCGAACCGGTTCCAGGGGTGTCGCTGCGCTCACCCCCTGGCTAATGGCTGACATCCCTTCGGGATGGATGGAACGGTGCAACGGGAGGCCGGTTAATGCGACAGGCGGGCCGCCTGTCGGTACGGTGTACGGAGCGGCTAGGTAGCATTCGCGCGGGGAGCGCGCCACAATTGACTGGCCGACTTGGCAACGAGACGAACCCGAAGGGTTCGAAGCTATTAGCCCGTGGTCGAGGAGCGCAGCGACGACACCACGGGTAAACCGAATCAAACCCGTCCGACCCCGACAGGGGTCGCAGCAACCGGCGGACGTCAATGTCAACCTACCTGAGCCTCCATTATCATCTGATCTTCAGCACGAAACACCGGCAACTCATTATCGATCCCGCTTGGCGGCCGCGCCTGCACGAATACTTGGGCGGCACAATCAACGGTCTCGGCGCCTTCTCCCAAGGCGTCGGCGGCATCGCCGACCACGTTCATCTGCTCGTCGGATTGAAGGCCACGCATCGCTTGGCCGACGTCCTGCGCGAATTGAAAAAGGCATCCTCAACGTGGGTGCATGAGCAGATCGGATTGAAATCGTTCGAGTGGCAAACAGGTTACGCCGCGTTCACGGTCAGTGCGACGGCGCGTCGGCAGGTCCAATCGTACATTGCCCATCAGGAAGAGCATCATCAGGGCAAGGACTCTCGCGACGAATTGATCGAGATGCTCACACTGGCAGGCGTTGAATATGATCCGGCGTACTTTGAATGAGAGCGCGAAGATCGAGGAGTGGGAAGTGAGGAGAGGAGTGGGCTATCCCGAAGGGATGATAGCCATTAGCCGGGGGTTGAGGAGCACCGCGACGACACCCCCGGTCGCGTCCAACACACCCCGCCGACCCCGACAGGGGTCGCAGAATGGCTGCTCGGCCCCGTGCGGAGTAGGAACGTTTTTTAACCACGACGATACGAAAAGCACGACGTTGGCGGTTACGCAATAATCTCGCGAATAACGCGGCCATGGTCTATTTCGAGTCGTTGACGGCCGGGAACTTCTAGCCTGTGGGAATCGAGGCCAAGTTGATGCAAGACGGTGGCGTGGATGTCGGTGACGTAGTGACGATTTTCGACCGCTGAGAATCCCAGATCGTCGGTCGCGCCGTGGACTACGCCCGCTTTGATGCCGCCGCCGGCCATCCACACGGAGAATCCGAACGGGTGATGATCGCGGCCGTCGGCGCCTTCGGTGCCCGGTGAGCGGCCAAACTCGGTGGCCCAAACGACGAGCGTTTCGTCGAGCATGCCCCGCTGCTTCAAGTCGCGGATCAGCGCAGCGATCGGTTTGTCGACCTGCGCGCAGTTCGCGGCATGATTGGCCTGGAGGGCGCCATGGGCGTCCCAACCGCCGGCGCCTCCATTCCCACCGTGGAAAATCTGCACGAAGCGCACGCCGCGTTCGACAAGCCGCCGAGCCGCAAGACAATGCTTGGCAAACGGAGCGGTTGTGTCGTTGTCGAGGCCATAGAGTTTGTGCGTGTCGGCTGTTTCGCGTTGGAACTCGAAGATTTCCGGAATCGCACGCTGCATGCGAAATGCCAGTTCGTACGACTTGATACGGGCCAAGGCCTTGGCATCGTCCGGATACTCGGCTAGCGCGAGCCGGTCGAGGCGCTGGAGCATTTCGAACTCAGCTTCCTGCTCTTCGCGAAAGACGCCCTCCGCAGGACGACCATACGCCAGCGGGTTGGCTGGATCGGCAACTAACGGAACACCATCGTGCTCAGGCCCCAAATAGTTGGCGCGATGAATTTCCTGGCCGCCACAACAATCGGCCGAGGGTGTGCCCATCACCACGAATTGCGGCAGGTTTTCGTTGAGCGTGCCCAGGCCGTAATGAACCCAAGAGCCGATCGTGGGGAAGAACCCGTCAAGCCGGTTCCGCCCCGTGTGAAATTGGAGCTGAGCGCCATGGTCGATGTCGTTGGTCCACATCGAACGAATAATCGCGAGATCATCGACGCACTCTCTCACATGCGGCCACCAGTCGCTGACTTCGACGCCGCTCGCGCCACATTTTCTATAGCCAACCTGCAAAGGGTAAAGCTTGGAACGAATCTTACGTTGATCGGGGACGATCGTACGCACGGTTTCATCAAGGAACTTTTGATCGAGGAAGCTCTTGAATGGCGTTTCGGCAATCGAGATTCCCGCGTATTTATTGAGAGCCGGCTTGGGATCAAAGCTTTCGAGGTGGCTTGTTCCGCCGATCATAAAGAGCCAAATGACGCTTTTGGCTTTGGGGGCGAAGTGAGGTCGCCCATCTGGCGGCGACCACCCAGGGGCGCTACTGGCAAAGCCGTCTCGCTGCAACATCGCACCGAGCGCCAAGCCGGTAAAGCCCATGCCAAGATCGGCGAGAAAAGTTCGCCGATGAACACGGCCACATGAGCTTCCTGGAAACCGAGAGATCGACATGGCACTGGCCCTAGCGGATGGTGACGAAGTCGTTGTGGTTATATAACACGAGCGCGAGGTTTTCGCGAGCGCGCTGAATGGGATCGGTCGATGCCGGGGTCACAGCCTTGGCCCCACCCGTGATCGCCGTCAATTTTGCGGGGTCATGCAATGTTTCAGCCTGACTCTTGAGAAAACTACGACACTCCGATAACTCGGCCGGAGTAGGATTGCGGCCGAGGATTTGCTCGAAGGCAGAAAGCACGAACGCCTGGTCTGGCTCCATATTCTTTTCTTTCGCAATCGATTCGCTGATCTTCTGAGCCAACAGGCGAGATTCGTTCAGCGTGACATCGCTATTGGCCAGGGCAAGCGCCTGCTGAGGCACCACGCTTTC
>CAZGMU010000212.1:0-5061 GCA_964526975.1 uncultured Planctomycetaceae bacterium | reverse complement strand
GATAGCACTCGTTGACGCTGGGGGCGTCGAAGATCTCGAGAAATTTGTTTTGCTTCTCGCTGGCATGTTGAAAATAAATGCTACGCCGCGGAGTGGTCGACGCGAGAGTATAAGCGAACTCGGGACCACCGCGAGTCAGGTCCAAGTTGCCTGCCACGTAAAAAATCGAGTCCCGGACGCTTTCCGATTCCAGTCGACGTGGGTTCATGCGCCAGAGAAAGTGATTATCTCGATCGAGCGCTAGGTTCGCTTCACTCGCACCCGCGGTCGATGCCATGCGGTAGGCATTGGACGTAACCAACAAGCGGTGAATGTGCTTCATCTGCCAGCCATGATCCATCAACTCGACAGCAAGCCAATCCAGAAGAGGCTGATTCCGTGGTTGGGAAGTGCGCAAGCCGAAGTCGAACATGCTGTCGACCAGCGGCGCGCCGAAGTGGCGCAGCCAGATGTGATTGATGGCCACCCGCGCCGTCAGTGGATTGTTGCGATCGGTAAGCCATTTGGCGAAGGCGAGACGACGACCAGTGCTCTTGCGAGGCAACTCCTCACCGAGGGCGCTGTATTTTTCCGTCGGCGTGGCCAAGGCGGCATGCGCGGTCGTAAGAGCGGCCGAAGCGTCGGCAACTTTTTTCTCGGCGGCCGCGACAGCATTTGCCGTGGCTGCATCGCCCGGCTTCAAGGCGCTCTTCGCAGCGGCCAACTCTTGCTCGCCGACCGCTTTTTGTTCCTGAGCCTGGCAAAGCGCCAATTCACGCTCCGCTTTCCCGGCCGACAGCCCTAGCTGCTTCAGATCGGCATTCGGCGTAAGACCATACTTGGCTTTATCTGCGGCAATTCGCGCAGCGAGCGATGCCTGGGCGGCGCGCGCAGTCGTAAGTTTCTTCGTTGCCAACTCGGCAGCCGCTACCAAACCAGGCAACGACTTCTCGTCTTTCTTCTCTTGGGCTGCGGCAACCGCAGCCTGTGACTTTGTAAGCACACCTTCAGCTTCCGCAACGGCCTGCGCCGCCCGAGCCTGATCTTCTTTGACGGCAAATTCTTGCAGTGCCGGGTAATAGGCGGAAAGCGGCAGCTCGACCGGTTCAACCTTTAGCGACGCGCCTAGCACCTGAGGCACCCCCGGCTTCATCGCTTCATCTTTCTTGGGATGCTTTTCATCACCGCGCTCGAGTAAGTAGGTCGGTTCGTCCGGCTTCAAATCACAAACCCGTGGCAAACCATCTTTGGTTACATCTGGCTGGCCAGGCACGCGCTCAGTCCGAGTCATGTGTGGCTCGAAAATCGCGCGGAATTGAAAATACTCCGCCTGACTGATCGGATCGAATTTATGGTCATGGCAACGGCAGCAATTCATTGTCACGCCGAGAAAGGCCTTGGACGTGTGTTCGACCGTGGTCTCGAGCCAGGCCGTACGGCTGAACTTCTCCCAATTGCGGACGAGAAAGCCAGTCGCGCGGAGCGTATTCAGATCGGCCGGAGCGAGCTCGTCACCGGCCAGCATTTCGGTCGCCATGCGGTCGTAACCTTTGTCCGCATTGAGCGATTCGATGATCCAATCGCGCCACCGCCAGATGTGCGGCGCGCTGTTGCGAATCTCTTGTTGATAACCGGACCAGTCGCTGTACCGCCAAACATCCATCCAATGGCGGGCCCAGCGCTCACCGTACTGCGGACTGGCAAGCAGCTTGTCGACAACTGCTTCGTATGCGTTGGGCGAATCGTCTGCCAAGAAGGCGGCAAGCTCGTCGCGAGTGGGGGGAAGACCCACGAGGTCGAGATAGACTCGACGCAACAATGTGGCTTTGTCGGCTGCCGGCGCGGGGTTCAGCCCGTGGGATTCCTGGCCTACGGAGACGAATGCATCGATCGGATTGCGAACCCACGCTGTGTTCTGAATCTTGGGCACGTCGGGGCGAACTGGTGGGTGGTAGGACCAATGGTCGCGCGGATCGGCTAGCGGTGTTTCCACGGTTGCGTGTGCGCCCTCATCGATCCACTGCTTGAAGAGCGCGATTTGGTCGGGCGCCAGGGCAGCCCCTTCGTCTTCCGGCGGCATGCGGCTGCCGGATTCACCGGTCAGCATCGAGATCAAGTAACTATCGGCCGACTTCCCAGGCACGATGGCTGGCCCGGCATCGCCACCGGCGACCAGCAAGTCGGCCGTATCGACGCGTAACCCCGATTTCTTGCGAAGAGCGCTGTGACAGGAGTAACAGCGAGTTGCCAGAATCGGCTTGATCTGCTTGACGAAATCGATTTCTTCACCTGCCACGGTGAGCGGGAACAGGAACAAATGAAACGTAATGAGAACGCTCAACCGTCTCATGCTACGCCTGTATGTGAGGTGGGTCGGCCAGGACCGATAACGCAGGTCGCTGCCGAAGGTGGAAGGATGCCTGTGATCTTAACCGCACTGCTAGCTTGTTGCAAACAGTTTGGCACCCAGCCCGCTTGGAGGAGACAGCCATGGTGCCGCTTTAAGCTTTGTCTGCCAATGACATGGCCTGCTCAAAATACTCCTGTAGCCGCAAGAACTCTCGGCAATCGCCGCCCAGATCGGGATGAACGCTTTTTACTTTCGCACGATACGCGGACAGAACCTCGTCGGTGGTGCAGGGAAGTGTCAGCCCCAGCGCCTCGATGCAGCGGGGCCGATCTTTCCGAACCCAGTTGGGGAGGTCGATGCGGTAATGGCTGATTACGACGAGTGCGCGGCGTAGCGACCGCAGGTAAGCGCGGATATCTAACGCCATACCGATATAGCCGACAATCAATACACCTATGATCAGCAACAGATAGGCGATGGTAACAATCCAATCGATCCCGTCCGGCCAGGCATGCTGATTGGAAGCGGCGAAGGTCACCATAAGGCCGATCGATCGTCTGGACGGGAGGGTCAATCACCCTATTTTAACCGGCAGCAAAGAAGCGGCCCGCAGTTTTTCCGATCGGCAAACAAGAAATGGAGCCGAGGGGACTTGAACCCCTGACATCTAGCTTGCAAAGCTAGCGGATTCAGCCATGTGATTTTCCTGAATAACCCGCACTGTCAACACATCCGATTTCCGGTTGTGACTCCTGGAACGACGCAGGACACCTGCGTCCGACATGTGCGGCAGGGATGGCGTATAGTCCGGCGGTAGGGACCGCCTGGGATACGACCAAGGACGGCGCACCACGAGGACCGCGCCGATGATGAAGATTGATAACGGGCTCACCGCCTATACCGACCGATATTTGCTCGCGCGTGATGTGAGCATAGACTACGCCGCATCCGTGCGATTTCGAGTCTCAGAATTCGTGTCATGGTGTGGTTCGGAGATTGACATTTCCGAATTGCATACCGACATTGCTAACGCCTGGCTGGCCGACTTGAGTAAGTCCGGCATGTCGCCGTGGACGATCGATGGATACAGGCGATCTCTACTTGCGCCGTGGAATGACGCCTACGAGTGCGGCGATACAGAACATCCTCCATTTCGGTTGCGGCGGATCAAAAAAAGGCGTTTGCTCGTACTGGCCTACACGCACGAAGAAATCCTTAAACTGCTGGCGACTGCCGCCACGCTCAAGGGGCGACTGAAAGACGGAAACAAGCGAAGCGATTTCTGGCAGGCCGCAATTCACGTTGCCTACTCTTGCGGTCCACGCCGCGGGGACTTGCTTGAGCTGAACAGTAGCGAGCTTATGCCAGACGGCCGGCTCGTCTTCGTTCAGCACAAGACCGGCTTTCCAAATCCAGTACGCCTATCGCCTGACGCTATGAAGTTTTGCGCGCGACTGAAAGGAACGCGGTTGCTACCGTGGCCGCATGGCAAGGACTGGTTTAGTAAACAGTTCAAGCGACTCAGGGAATCGGCTGGAGTGACGCGAGGGACATTCAAATGGATAAGGCGGTCGGCAGGCTCTTACGCTGAGCGTGATCAAAAGGGGTCGGGGGCAAGGCTACTAGGCCATCGCAACGGCGATGTTTTTCGCCAATTCTACGAGGACATGACGATTAGCGGAGAGCGTCCGGCGGAAGCACCGCCACTTGCCAATTAAACAGCACTACCACCGAGAACCCATCCATGGCCCATTATTGCGCACTCGATAAATACATCCTGGCGGTGGCGATTCGTCTGCCGGAAAACTGCTGGACGGCCTTTGTCGGAGCCGTCCAGGGGCGGGACCACGACACCGAAAGTCGCGAGGTTCTCGACCGAGGCACTCGGCTGAGCGAACCTGTCGCCATCGCTATTTTCCCGGAATTTCAGGGGCGGGAATACCGGGAATAAATTTGCCTGGGCGCCGCTGGCCGCTGCTCCTTGAATCTGCGCCGCCAACCGCCGTTTACTTTCCCTTGCCTTTGGCGGCAGTTTTTCGCGTTCGCTTGCCGGCCTGTTTCAACGCGCGGTCGATCTTGTCGATAGTAGGCACACTAGGAATGTGCTTGCCGGTTTCGACGCGGCACAGGTGCTCGAAGCTGATACCAGCCAATTCCGCCAACTTGCGCTGCGTCAATCCGGCCGCCACGCGGTCACGAATGATCTTGCGGGCCAGGCTTGCCACGGCGTATTCGACGGCCGGGTAATTCCCCTTGGCGTCAGGCGGCGGCAACGGGGGCAGGTCCGCCGCCCTGGCCAACGTGGTCAGCTTTTCATATTCGTCGCGAGGCAAGAGTACGTAGGGCTTACCGTCCACCATGATTGTTTGTTGTGTCGCCATGCTCTCACTTTCTCACTCATCGTAAAATCTGTCGCGATGGCCGATTTTCTCCACGATGGCGTTATCGCCTTCCACGTAGAACTGCACGCGATAATCGCCCGTTCGCAGCCGGTAGCGTCCCGCCAGTTCGCCCGATAACGGCTTCGCGCCGCTCACGTTGGGCCAGTCTCTCAAGCGAACCAGCAACTTCACGATGCGGCCATGCGGACAATTTTACCACTTGTTGATACACTTGTCAACTCATTTTTTTGAATTGATGCCTTCCGGCCGCGCCCCGGAGGAGTTGGCGGCGCTACCTTAGCAGCTACACGCTTCCCCCGTCGCCTGCTCCCTTGATCGGCGGCAAGCAGT
>CAZGMU010000211.1:0-8603 GCA_964526975.1 uncultured Planctomycetaceae bacterium | reverse complement strand
CGAGACCGGCCGAGTATATGACCCGTCTAAACCAGACACTCTATGGGACAATGACGATGGCGTGTGCCTCGAGGTGTTCTATGTCGAGCAGCCAGCGCCGTACGCCGGCTTCGACGCCAACTCGCGCGCGATGGTGGCGATTCATCCAGATATCGCCGGCGCCGTGTTGATCAAATTCGTGACCCGTGGCACGACCAGCGCTGGGTTGCCATCAGGCTGGGTGCTGGATTTATTCCCCTCCCACACGATCCGTCCGCACGATGTGATTGAGATCAACGGCACTCGATATGAGCTGGTAACGGCTCCCGCCCCGTTAGGAAACCTTTACACCTCACGGGCCAACGTAACGATCGATAGCGACACCAAATCATTCTATGAAACTCCCGGCGGCAACAACCCGGTGCAAATCGTGGCGGTGCCACTCAACAACAATGGTCAGCTCATCAACCCGCGATACGACGACAACGGAGCGGAAATTGGCAGCCAAGGCAGCACGTACAAGCCACCCTATCCCTATTGGGCGCCGCCCGCACCTTACAAAATCCTACGTCAACCGATGCCCGCATCGGACGAGCCCTATCAATTGCCGGAAGGAACGGCGATTGATCTGCGGGCCTCTGGAATCGGCACGAATGATTACTTTTATGTCTCAGGCATGCACGACAACAACCAGGATGTGCTGATCATGTTCACGCCGGAAGGGCGCGTCGAACGAGTCTCCTTCAGCCGAGCGCCCTACTCAGCGGAGATATTCAACCAGCCGGTCGTCGACAACATCTTTCTGCTCGTCGGCCGGCGGGAAAATATCGCGCCACCAAAGCCCAGCGAAGATCCCACGCTCCAAAGCACGATCCTGGGCGTCACGCTCGAAGCCGACCAGGCCAAGCTGCGGAGCAAGCTCAACTGGCTCTTGGGCAACGCCCACTGGATCGTGATCGGCTCGCAGTCGGGCCGGATCGCGACGATCGAAAACGCGTTTGTGAACATGGCTGGGTTGTACACGCAGTACACAAGTTCGCCATACAGCCTCGCCCAGGGAAGCGAGCAGTTGCGCAATGAGCAAATCAAAGCCGCCCGTGAGTTCACCCGTGAGATGAAGCAGATGATGGGAAGGTAGTTTGGTCAGTGGTCCGTTGTCAGTCGTTCGTTGCAAATCCAACAAACAACGGACCACGAACTAGAGACAAGCGTATAGAAAGCCGCGACCGCCGGTCGCGGGGCCGCCAGGGGCACTGGTGCTGAAGGGTTGAAGATGTCCGTCAAGAGTCGAGAGACAAGAGTCAAGAGCCGGAGTAGTCGCGAGGAGCGAGAAGCGAGGAGCGAGGTTCGTTCCACACTTCTTGCTCCCCGCTTCCCGCTCCCCGCTCCCCGCTTGCCCCGCCTCGGCCTCAGCCTGACCGAGGTGCTGATCTCGATGGGCATCCTCACGCTCGGCCTGCTGGGCGTCGCCAGCGTGTTCCCGGTCGGCAGCTTCTACATGCAAAAGGCCGAAATTTCCGACAAAGCCTCGGCGATCGCCCAATCGGTGATGAGCGATATCGTGACGCAGGGGATGCTGAACCCGAACTCGTGGTATGTGATGGTGCCGATGCCAGGAGTACCTTCATCACCCGAATGGAAAATCCAATTTCCCTCGGATGGCGCATCGTCACCCAATGGAAAAGTAAATGGAGCATTCACACGGCCATTCGCCCGCGCACTTGGTGAGGCACTTCTGCAGACTAGCAATAACTCAACGATAGCAAAGCAGTTTGGCAGTGCATTTGTAATTGACCCGCTAGCGATCGCAACAATGGCTGGTACAGCAGCGCCCGCAAATGCAAAGCACGGCCCCGCAGCCGTCTTTCCTGCTGCAGCCTACAGTACCTATGCGTCCAACGCAGCAATCCCAAGCTGGTCCGCATCCCCCTGGCTTGCATGGTGTGGCCCTAGTGCAGCAGGTTACCAATGGCCCATTCGTCGCGTGACATTCCGCCAGTCTTCCACAGGCTGGCATATGGACTCGCAGATGGCGGAACATTATTTCCGCGGAAACGATGACTTGTCATTCGACTTTCCTCAGCGTGCCGATCGCCCGGCGTTTCAAAGCTGGGATATATCGAGTAGCGGCCTACCGCTAGCGCGTAAATGGATGGGTGACTATTCCTGGATCGTTACAGTTGCTCCATCGACCAATGCTGCACGTAACGGCATGGCCACGAACCCCGAAGGCTTCGCTTACGATGTCTCGGTGGTCGTGTTTTATAAGCGAGTGCTTCCGGAAAATGCCGACAGCGCTTTCAACACTTATGGCACAAATGGCGGTGTTTATCAAAGTGTAATGAATCAAAACGAGAGAGCGGTTAAAGCGAACATCGTTTCAACGGGACTCAATGGCGGTGAGCTTCTCTTAACCGATTTGGGAGACTATCGCGATACGTCTAATGTTCAAAAGTTCAATGCATTCGAGCATCTCAAAAGCGGCCATTGGATCATGCTGTGTGGACCTCACCCGAATAGCTCTGCGGCAGAACCCCGATTCGTCATGAATTGGTATCAGGTTATTTCGATCGAATCCGAAGCGGCGGGTATCCCTAGTTTTGATCGGATAAGGCAACGAGTTGTAACCGTACGTGGCCCAGAGTGGCCATGGCAACCTCCAACCAGCCTAAGCGACACGACAAACGTTTCAAACAACCTAAGCGTCGCCATCTGCAAAGGCGCCGTCGCGGTCCACACGAAATCGATGCGGCTCGAGGGACGCGGATCGGCCTTCAGCTTGTCGAACGGCGGCGCCGCCAACGGTGGCGCGGGCGGCGACGGCGGATTCGGCGGCTCGGGCAATCCAGGCAGCGCTCCGCCGCCCTACACCTTGCATTAACCACAAAACAACAAGTCAAACCAAGTAACTCGAACCAAACCGTCGGGGACTGTCCCAATTTTGCGAAGTCTTCGGAGCAAAATGGGACTGTCCCCCTCTCACACACAGTTTTGTTTGAGTCCAAAGCCAACAAGCCAGAAATTAGGGGTTGTAGAAGTTTCGCGAGAACAAGCGGCTATTAGCGGAATACTGATAGCCCAAGGGGCGGTGCTCGCAAGAGAGGCAGCGATGGGGAACAGAAAGAAACAGTCAAGAGTCAAGAGACGAGAGTCGAGAGCCAGGAACTCGCGCGCCTCGCGGCGCGGTGTGTTGCTGCTGGTCGTTCTGAGCATGCTCGTGCTGTTCATGCTGGTGGGCACCGCCTTCTTGATGACGAGCGACCAAAGCCGCAAGATGATGAAAGAGGCCGCCAAGCAAGACCGCGTCGGCACCTCGGCCACCAAGCTCCTCGAACGCGCCCTATTCCAAATCGTGCGCGACACCGACAACCAGGCCTCGGCGATCCGCTACCACAGCCTCCTCCGCGACCTCTACGGGACCGATGGTTTTCAGGGGGTGATCTACGCGCCTGCCGATCCGGTGGCGGAAGCAAACTTCTTGACCCGCTATGCCGGCGGAATCGCCGGAAGCGGCCTGCAGCAGCTAGGGCCTACTAATGGCCAGTTCGTGGATATTTATGTTAGTCAGAAATCATACGCCACTCATTACACGAATGCGCCAAGTTCACCGACGGTCGAATACGAAAATTGGTATGACACGACTGCACAGGCTGTAAAAGACAACCCACTAGATCTGCGCACAGTCATAAAGCTTGAACGCAACCCTTACGGACAGCCACAACCATACCCACTACCGCTTACAAAAGGGTATTTCAATGGGTGCCTACTAACTATTACAAGTGGTCCAGCAGCAGGAGAATCTGCACGAGTTCTCGATTACGAATGCGTTGTTAACCCACCACCTCCAACAAGTGGAAATCTGACTGCCACTCGTTTGTTCCGCTTCCGCGTGATGACGTTTCATCGCACCGACGGCCAGCCTCTGCAAGTCGATCAGACCACCGGCACTAAAGGCCGCATGCCGGAGCTCAGCGATCTCGCCGGCCAATCGTTCATCGTCAATGGCCGCGCGTTCGGCGGAACCGGGGCAGGGTACAACTCACTTGCAATGACAGGGCAACCGCGATTGAGTTCACTCCAGTTGCTGCCGGTAGGCGGCAACAACTATATCGGCGCCGAGCTATCGCTACTTCCAAACGCTGCATACTTAAATCCGTTGGCAACACTCATCGGCGCATCGCCGCCCGGAGTAGCTGATCCATTCATCACTCCACTAGCATTGGGGACCGCAAACGCCTATTGGCTGCAAAATAATGTCGCCACAACTCCCACCATTACAACTCCCGGAACATTCTTGTACCCCACGTTCGCCGGCCCCGGCGGCATGAACGAAGGCTACGACGCTGCCGACTTCCAAAACATGTTCCTTGCCCTGCAAACCGTCACGCCGCGCGCGCAGGGCCGCCTGGTACATGCTGGCTCGTCGGGACCACTGACTTTCGATGTAACCGAATCTGCTGTTTGGGATGGCTCCAAATTCACCAACACAGCCAACTTTCTCCGCCTCGATCTGGAAGACGTGCCGCTGCCGTCGTTCCATCGGCCAGACCTTGTCAACTTCTGGCAGCATCGCCTTCTGCAATACCTTGTCAGCAAGCCCAACAATCCGTTGAATCCAGACGATGCGGTCCGCGCCATCGCCCAGCCTTACGCAGACGATCCAACTGCCCCCTGGACTCTCAATCCAAACGCTGCCGGACTGACAGCACAAGACGCCGCTCTGATCTCGGCCATCAAACGCCAGATCATGCTCCGCCCAACTCGCGAAGATCACCCCAAATTCGACGGCGGCAACCAGCAATCGATTCCATCTCCATCAAGTCTCGCGGGAGTTACACCACTCACAAAGAGCGGCAATATCACCGTGCCGACGTGGAACGTGATCGGCCCCTGGGATGTAGACAACGACAACGACGGCGTCCGCGACAGCATCTGGGTCGACCTCGGCGACCCGATCCAACAAACCGAAGATGGCCGCCGCTACAAGCCGCTCTACGCGTTCCTCTGCGTCGACCTCGATAGCCGGCTCAACGTAAACGCGCATGGCCTGGCCGACGACATCTTGCCGCCCGCGATCGACGTCACCAAAGCCAACTTCTTCGATCCGACAAGATCCGCTGGCTGGGTCGGCAACCTCGCCCACGATACAACGGCAGCGGGCACCATCTACAGCACGCTGCAACTCCCCCGCGGCCTCGGCTACGGCCCCGCCGAAATCAGCCTGCGGCCTATCTTCCCGGTCCCTTTGGATAACAGCTTCCAGCCGATCTACGGCGGCAACCGCTCGGAAACCGCTGGCCCGGTCGATAGCTACGCCGCGCTCCTCGATGGCCGCCTCACGACCGATAACCGCGAAATCTACGGCCGCTACGGCTTCGATACGAACTTCAACGGCGCCCTCCGCACCCAGGCCTCGACCGCTGGCACCAACTACCATTTTGATCCGATCACCAATGCCGAGCCGCTCGGTTCGCCCCGCCGCTACACCGGCGAGCAAGCCACACCCAGCCTGATGGCCATGCTCAAGTTTTTCGACCACCCGTGGTCGGTCATTCAACCCAGCGCTTTCGGCACCACCCCCGATTTGAAGGGGCGCTACGCACTAGGCCTCAGCTACAACGGCCAACCAGTTTACGAAGTCATCAACGATCGGAATCCGAATAACGCCAATCTCTATTTCAACCTGCTGGCCAACTCGCCCTACGAGCTCAACCTCAGCAGCTCGCAACGCCGCGACAACTGGGCGGTGAACCACCCCGACTCGGCCACGGCATTCAACAGCTCGATCGACCGCAGCTTCCTGGGCGGGCAGGTCGGCCTGAGTGACGATGCACCGTTCTCGCCCACCGATTTGGAAAAAGTCCTCCGCCGCTGGGACGCCGACGCCGGCATGCTACCTAGCCGGTTGTGGGACGTGGTAAACGATTTCGACCCGCTCAAGCTGCTCGACTACGACCGGAACCGCGTGCAACTAGCCGTCAACAGTGTCTTCATCGACTCGAACAACGCGACGCGTCTAGCCGCCGCCCAATCCATCGCCAGCATCAACAGCCGTCTGGTGACGACCGATAGCTACGATTTGCCCGTGGCAAGCCAAACGATGCCGGCGTATGTGTCGGAGTTCGGCGCGGATGGTATGCCAGGGCGACGCGGGCAGACAAACCAAGTGTTGAATATGGTGGGCACTGACGATTTCCAGGCGGTTATGGGAATCAGCCGCGCTCAGGCGAAGATCACCGACCTGCTGCGCTACCGCGTGTGGCTCGAGGCACGCCGCTACGAGATGAACCGTCAAAAGCTGACCGAAGCCGCGATCGACGCCTTGAATGCGGCCAACTACGCAACATTCATGAATCAGATCAAAGGTCGAGCAGATGCGGTGATGTCGACTCTGCCCCTTACATCCGATTTGCTGGCTCCTGAAGTCATCGCGGGAAAACGAATGGACCTTAATCGGCCATTTGGCAACGGTCGGGACGACAACGGCGATGGCGTTGTCGACGATCCGCTCGAAGCGGGCGAACCGTTCTTGGATGTCGACGGCAACGGCAGGATGACTTACGACAATAACGGCAAAGCGGCCGAGCCGTTTATCGATCTGAATGGCAACAAGATTTACGATGGCCCCGGCGACAATTTATGGTCGCAATTGGCCCCCACAGCCTTCGGAGGTAACGGCACGCTGGGCGAACCAATTACGTTCGATTACACGAACGGGCATGGTGAGCCCACTCATGCCCGGGTCAGAGCAGCATTGGGTGCGGCGTTTGCGAACGCCAAGATACATAACCTCGATTCGCAAGGCCGGCAATTGTTCGCTCGGCAACTGTATTGTCTGACGCTGCTCCTGACAGACGAAAACTACATCGCCCCATGGGACGAGAATGATCCACAGATCATCAAGCTGCTCGACATCACGGCTACCAACAGCTTCGCCCAGCGGTTGCGAGCGGCAGTTGGACCAGTGCCCGATCCTAACCCTACCGTTAATCAATATGACGCACGAGCGCGAGTAATCCTCTTGCGAAAATTGACGTGTCGCACGATCGCACAATGGGCGATCAATTGCGTCGACATGCGCGATTCAGACGTCATCATGACGCCGTTTGAATACGACGAGAATCCGTGGGATGGCTGGGGTGTGTGGGACGACAACTGGAACCGAGATCCGGTGAACGATCTCGCCAACTTTAGAGCCGCCACATTCCTTCCGCTCGATGGCGACGTAGCGACCAACGAAAACGACGCGTGGGTACTGGATTGGGCGAATCAGCTGCCACCAACCGGTACAGTGAACGATCTTCCGCCAAACGGTGGCCCGAAGTTTATCAAGCAAATGGGTGTTGATCCCACGAAGGCCGTTAGCACAACGGCCCCAATTAACCCACCGATCGTCACCGTTCCATTTAATCAAACACGCGGCGTTGTTTGGGGGGCTGAGCGCCCCGAATTGCTCATTACTGAAACGCTGGCACTTCACGATCGGCGGACGGAAGATCGGAAGTCGGATGCTCAGGGTAAGCACGACGAACTCAAAGGCACGGATTCGAACAACTACGTTGACGTCGACATGGACCAACGACTGCGGCCTAGGGGCTCACTCTTCGTCGAGCTGTACAACCCGTGGTCGCCCGATGGACAGCAACCGGCCGAACTCTACACGCGGTTGGATAGTACTATTGGCACGCGTCCTAATGGAACACCTACTCAACCGTATGAGCCTTACAATGCTGGTGGTGTCGACCTTTCACGACTGAGCAACTGGGGCATTGAAGAATCGTTTGACGCCTCAAACAAGGCGATCCCAGCTCTAGGCAAACTTACGCAACTCGGTTCAACGGGAATTATCAAGCGGTCGCCTGTATGGCGCGTAATTGTCGTAGATGATTGGCCTAAGTTGCGCAACAGAGATCGATCCAAGGTCGGCAATGAGAAGTCGCAGACGGGTGGCGCGGCAACAGCCAATGGAGCAACCCAATTCCAAGGTTACTCGCAGCGGGTGGGAGACACGCCTCCCGATGTGAGGCTGGCAGCGACGACTCTACCCTCGTATCTAACGCCCATGATCACGGCCGTAGAAGGTTGGGATGCAACCAAAGCGCCCCCCTACCGCGCGCCCGATCCAGATTTTGACGAGATGTTTGACGCCGGATTTACGCCGACGCAGGTTCCGCAAGCGGGCAACAGTGACTTCCCCAACAAATTCCTGATTCAGTATCCCTATATCGAACGAGAGTTTTACTTTACTACCGACAATTCGCCGACGGTGAAAATCACTGCCACCGGTACTAACGGCACCGGTTGGGGAGAATTCGTAAACAACCAGCCGAATGCGCTGAATACAACCACACAGGCTCAAGGCTGGGATTACGATCCACTAAAATTCAAGCTGCGGATTCCCGATCGCTACATTCCGCTCACCGGCGTCACGAATGGGCCGAAAACCAACGGTAGAATGTGGGCACGAAGCCAACGCTTCATTCCAATTAGCTTGGAGCAGCAAAAGGCCGCGGGCAATCAACCTGTGTTAGCGCCTGTTCTGCCCGGCCGCTATGCGGTAGTGGGCACCGCTGGCACTCGGTACCAACCCAACGCATCCCAACCGCTGCCGGCGGCTCCTAATA
>CAZGMU010000210.1:7562-8604 GCA_964526975.1 uncultured Planctomycetaceae bacterium | reverse complement strand
GCAAGAAGATGCAGCCGAAGTTCTTCCTCACCTCGGCCACCCTCCCCTTCGGCACCTCAGACGCCGAACGCCGCGCGACCGTCGCCGAATGGATGACCTCGAACCCGTGGTTCGCCACGGCGCTCGTGAATCGCATGTGGAGCGAATTCGTCGGCGAGGGCTTTTATCAACCGATCGACGACATCGGCCCCGACCGCACACCCTCGGCTCCCAAAGCTGTCGCCGCACTGAGCCGAGGTTTCGCGGGCAGCGGCTACGACGTGAAGTGGCTAATTCGAACAATCTGTGCGACCGACGCCTACCAGCGCCAAAGCCGCCCACGCCGCGAGGCAGATGGTGTGCCTTTCACGGCCAACGTCGCTCAACCGCTCCGCAGCGATCAACTCTTCAACGCTATCCTCACCGCGATCGACACCGGCGAACCGAAAGAATCACTCGGCCGCCGTGGCCGCCCGCCAGCAGCCGGCCAGCGCTACGGCCTCAACGGCTCCGTTCGCCAAGGCTTCGAAGCCGCCTTCGGCTATGACCCCAGCGACCCGCGTGAAACCGTCGTCACCTCGATTCCGCAAGCACTCGCACTGATGAACGGCGTACGCCTCAACATGGCCGTCCGAGCCATCGACGACGAAACCATGCTCGGCCGCCAACTGAAAGAAATCAAAGACAACAGCGCCCTGGTCGAAGAACTCTACCTCCGAACCCTCTCACGCCAACCAACACCAACCGAACTCGATTCCGCCCTAGCCTACTGCAAAAAAACCCGAAACCGCACCGCAGTATTCGAAGACCTACTCTGGGCATTACTAAACTCATCCGAATTCTCGCATCGACGGTAAGAAAGACTAACCACAGAGACACGGAGGACACAGAGAAGAAAGAAGAGACCGCTGATCTTCACTAATCCCAACTAATCGAGAAGCTTCCAATTCATTCATCTGAATTTCATTAGCGCCGATTAGCGAAGATTAGTGGTCTTAATTCATCCCTCTTCTCCGTGCTCTCTGTGTCTCTGTGGTTAAGAAAGCTTGGAGAACGCTCAAAT
>CAZGMU010000210.1:6020-7552 GCA_964526975.1 uncultured Planctomycetaceae bacterium | reverse complement strand
AAAAATGCAAAATGCAGAAGTAGTGCTTCGGCAATTTGCAATTTGCATTGATCATTTTGCAATTTGCAATCCTGTCTCTCTCCGTGCCCTTTGTGCCTTCGTGGTTAAATAAGCTTGGAGACCGCTCACATGAACCTCAAGCTCCAACATCACATCCACGCCCGCACGAACTGCGATTGCGTCGTCGATCGTCGCGACTTCCTCCGACTCACTGCCGCGACGGGCATCGCCGCCGGCGCGATGAGTTGGACCGACGCGATTTGCGTTTCGGCCGAAGACCTCCGCAAACGTGGCATGGCCTGCATCCTGCTCTGGATGAGCGGCGGCCCCAGCCAGTTCGAAACATTTAGCCCGAAGCCGGGCCACGCGAACGGCGGCGACACGAAGGCGATCTCCACGGCAGTGCCCGGCATTCAGATTGCCGAGACTTTGCCCAGGTGTGCCGCCGCGATGAACGACATCGCGATCATCCGCTCGATGACCAGCAAGGAAGGCAGCCACCCCCGCGCCACGTTCCTGCTCCACCACGGCTACCTGCCGATGGGCGGCGTGAAGTTTCCCACGCTCGGCTCCCACGTTGCCCAACAGATCGGTGCGCCCGGCTTCGATTTGCCGAGCTTCGTTCGCATCGGCGGGCGCGGCACCGACTCCGGCGGCGCAGGTTTTCTCGGCGTCGACTACGATCCGTTCGTTTTGCAGAACCCCGAATCAAAACCCGAGAATACGCAACCTGCCACGCGCGACGAGCGTTACGCTCGCCGCCTGAAGATGCTCGAACAGGTCGAAGCCGATTTCGGCAAGGCCGAAGGCGTCGACCTCGTGGCCGATCACCAGAAGCTGATCAACAAGTCGTCGAAGATGATCCTTAGCCCTAAGATGGAGGCGTTCGGCCTCGGCCGCGAATCGGAAAAAATGCGCGACGCCTACGGCCGCACGAAGTTCGGCGCGGGTTGCCTGCTCGCCCGGCGACTCGTCGAAGCCGGTGTCACGTTCGTCGAAGTCAACCAGGAAGGCTGGGACACGCACGACAACAACTTCGAACGCGTCAAAGCTAATAACAGCACGATCGACCAGCCCATGGCGCAGCTTATCGCCGATTTGAAGCAGCGCGGAATGTTGGACAAAACGCTGGTCATCTGGATGGGCGAGTTCGGCCGCACGCCACGGATCAACGCCCGTGGCGGTCGCGACCACTATCCACGGGCGTTCAACGTGGCCCTCGCCGGCGGCGGCGTTCGCGGCGGCCAGGTAATCGGCGAAACCGACGCCGGCGGCGAGGATGTTTCCCAACGACCGGTCTCGGTCAGCGACCTCTTCCGCACCATTTATACCACACTCGGCATCAACGCCGACCACGAAAACATGAGCCGTATCGGCCGCCCCATCAAAATCGTCGATGGCGGCCAGGTGATTAGCGAACTGCTGGGTTGATTTCGCGAATGATCCAAAGGAAGATCAGCGAAAGGCACATCAATTGCCAACACTCTTGTCACTGCGTAGCTTGTGCCTCTGTCTTGTTTGTTCAAGATCGG
>CAZGMU010000210.1:0-6010 GCA_964526975.1 uncultured Planctomycetaceae bacterium | reverse complement strand
ATTTTCTATGACGACCTTGCCCGGCTGGGGGCGGCTGCGCTGCTGGGAGGCGCGATCGGGCTGGAGCGGGAATGGCACGGTCATTGGGCCGGGTTGCGCACGCACATCATGGTGGCGATCGGCGCCGCTATTTTCGTGATCGGCGGCACCACGGCCCATGGACAGAATATCGACGGCCCGTCACGCGTCATTCAAGGCGTCGCCTCGGGCATCGGCTTTCTCGGCGCCGGCACGATCCTCAAGCTCGGCGACAAAATGGAAATCAAAGGTCTCACGACCGCCAGCTCGATCTGGCTGGCCGCGGCGCTCGGCATTGCCGCCGGACTGGCCCAATACGCTTTGGCCGTGGCCTCGGCGGCGATCTCGCTTTTTGTCCTGGGCGCATTAGGGCCCGTGGAACAGCTCTTGGAAATTCGTCACAAGAAACAGAATAAAGAGAAGAAAAAATCGGAAGGGATCGACGAAGGGGGACCAAAATCACCTTAAGGCTTCTAACAAATGAAACCGCTAAGTCGCCAAGTGAGCCAAGGAAGACAGAAATCAGCAGCGAATTGCTTGGCGTCCTTGGTGTGCTTGGCGGTTTCGTTCATTCTGTTCGATGCTCTTATTCGAGTTTTGCACATTTCCGAACCACGAAATTCACGAAAGGCCCGAAAACCTGGGAGTGAGCCAGTTTTTGCGCTAGACCATGTTGATCATACCTGCGCCAAAACACACCGTGCTGCAGGGCGATCGATGAAATCGTCTTATTTCGCGTGATTCCGTGCTTTTCGTGGTTCCCTAAAAACTGCAAAAGTTGAACTCAGTACCGGATTTCGAACCAACGGCCGATTGTTCCTACTGACACCTGACACCTGAAACCCGACACCTTCCCCATGAAACATCCCTGGCAAGTTTGGCTTTCGTTTGCGGCGTGTGTGCTGGCGGCGATTGGCGGCATGGCTTGGTTGACGCGCGAGGCGGTGAACGCGGATCGGTCGCGGCGGGCGGCGGAAGCGGAATCGGAGCTGGAGCAGCGGGTGAGCCTCGCCTTGTGGCGGATCGACACGGAGCTAGCGCCGATCATTGCGGCTGAGGTAATTCGGCCGGTGACAGAATTTCGACCGGGTGACACCGCCGTCGAGCCACCGTCGTATGTGCTGCTCCAATTCGAATCGCTTGGGAAAGATCACTTATGGTCGCCGCAGATGTCCCATGCTGATAAGCAAAACACATCACAATGGCTCGAGTTTAAGAAAGCGGTCGATCCTCTACAACTTCTCGCCCAATTGCCTAATGCGATTCTGCCAACTGTGGCCAATGCAAATGGAACCGTCGTGATCGCAAATGCCGCATCGGAGCAATCTTCGACGAATGAGCAAAACCAGCAACAATTCTTTGAAGGTAACAACTGGAACGCGTTGCCGCACAGAAACACAGCAGCTCAAACAGCCGCATCGCTACAACTACCCAAGACCAAAGCTGTAAACCTTGATCCAGAGGTCGACTTCCAGCAACGCAGCAAACGCTACCAAGATGCCGCACTGCAGAATTTATCGAACTTGAATCGCGGCATCGTGCAGAACAGCAATACCTGGGGACCGGGGATGTATAATCCGACGGGCCGTGTCTGGCCGACATCGCAGGACCAGGTCGGCATCAGTCGGCCAGTTTGGATCGGCGATCGACTCATTCTTGCCCGGCGCGCGAACAACGGCAAACAGAGTTACGTGCAAGGATCGTGGCTCGATTGGCCGCGATTGAAAGCGCACTTGTTGGGCGAAGCAACGGATTTCTTGCCAAAAGCCGATCTTGTGGCCGTGAATGGCAATGGGGCGGCCGACCCGGCTCGAATGTTGGCCGGGCTGCCGGTGCGACTCGTTGTGAATGAGCAAGTGGAAGCGACCACAATCAGTCCGACGTTGCGCTGGGCATTAACGATGGGATGGAGCGCGGTACTTCTAGCTATTGCCGTCGCCGCGTTTCTGTTACAAGGCGTCATGACGCTGAGCGAGCGGCGGGCGGCGTTTGTGTCGAGTGTGACGCATGAACTACGCACGCCGCTCACGACGTTTCGGATGTATGCGGAGATGCTGGCGAAGGGAATGGTGCCGGATGCGGCGCGGCGGCAGGAGTATTTTCAGACGCTGCAAAGCGAGGCGGAACGGTTGACGATGCTTGTTGAAAATGTGCTGGCGTATGCGCGGCTGGAGCGCGGGCGGCGGCCGCAGGCGCAGGATCGGGTGACGGTCGAGTCGCTGCTGGGTCGCGTGGGGGCGCGGTTGAAGCAGCGGGCGGCGCAGGCGGGGATGGAATGTGTGATTGAGTTAGCGGGCGAGCAGGATATTAATGAGGCGGTTGATCCATCCGAAGCGAGCCGGGGCGTCCTCGCCCCCGACGGAAACGCAGGAGTGCCTGATTCGTTGGACCTCGATCGAAAACGGGGGCGAGGACGCCCCGGCTCGCTGAGGTCGTTGGAATTTACGACCGACCAGGCGGTGGTGGAGCAGATACTATTCAACCTCGTCGACAATGCGGCGAAGTACGCGCGCGAGGCTGCCGACAAGCGCATTCATGTCGAGGCGAATCGCAATGGCGAGTTGGTCATGCTCACGGTGCGCGATCATGGGCCGGGGATGAAGAATGGTTTCTTATCGCGGCCGATGCAACCGTTTGGGAAGAGTGCGCAGGAGTCGGCGGAATCGGCGCCGGGCGTGGGGTTGGGATTGGCGTTGTGTCGTCGGCTGGCGAAGCAGTTGGGTGGGCGGTTGGATATTGACGCAACCTCCAACGACGGAGCGACAGTTGCACTTCTTTTACCTGTCTCGGCTGACATTGCTTAACAATCGAGGAAATGAATAATCCCTCGTGACACATTTTCTCCATGAGTGGAAATATGCAGAATGCGGAATTCTATATTGCGTTCACCGGCCGTCCTGCCCGATTCGTTGTTCTTTCGAAGTTCTTTGATCGGTTAGCGTCAGTAAAGAAAGCGCTCGATGACGGCCCCACGCCGGCGGAGGTAATGAAGAAAGCGGTGTCCGACAATGGTTGGGTTGACCTGCTAGACGACGAGGCAGTTGAAGTACTTTGTAGTACAAATGCGTGGCAGCTCGAGGATATTTTGGACTGTGTGTTGCACGGCGAGTATAACCTCGATAGCGTCACGTTCGACGGACAGTCCGGTCGCCTCATTTACGACCCTTGGTCGTATCCTTTTGGCGGTACCGATCCGATTAAAGCGCTGATTGAGACGTTTGGCCTGCAGGTCACTCGCGATTCGTTCCACGATGGATTTGCGGAATGGAAAAGTCGCAATTCTTTCTTAGGTAGGCTTTGTAGTCCGCTTGCGGACTTAATATCACGGTTATGCATGCGTCGCCCTGCCCCGTAGTCGCCGATCGCGGTATATTTCATGGTTTGGAGCTAAACCGCAAGCGGTTGGGCCATGCGGTAACTGTTGAACGAGTAAATCAGACTTATTGAATCGATGAAAACCGACGAACTACGCGAAAAGTATCTAGCCTTCTTTGAGTCCAAGGGACATACGCGGGTGGCGAGCGATGTGCTCGTGCCGACTTGGGATCCTTCGGTGTTGTTCACGCCGGCGGGCATGAACCAGTTCAAGGATCACTTTCTGGGGAAGGTGAAGCTGGAGTACACGCGGGCGACGACTTGCCAGAAGTGTTTGCGGACGGGCGATATCGATAACGTGGGCCGGACGGCGTATCACCACACGTTCTTCGAGATGCTGGGGAATTTCAGCTTCGGCGACTACTTCAAGCGCGATGCGATCAATTGGGCGTGGGAGTTTCTGACGGATAAGAAGTGGCTTGGGCTAAGCCGCGAGCGGCTGACGGTGACGGTGTATACGGATGATGATGAGGCGGCTGGGATTTGGCAGAAGGACATCGGGCTGACGGTCGATCGGATCGAACGCTGCCAGGAAGACGAGAATTTCTGGCCAGCGAGTGCGCCGAGCCAGGGGCCGGATGGTGTGTGTGGGCCGTGCAGTGAAATTTACTACCATCCGGAAGGGTCGAAGTCGGTCGAGATTTGGAACCTGGTGTTCACGCAGTTCAACCGTGTGGGCGAACCGCCGGATAACTTGCGGCCGCTGCCGTCGAAGAACATCGATACGGGTATGGGGCTGGAGCGGTGTGCGTCGACGTTGCAGGGCGTGCCGACGAATTATCACATCGACAGCATTTTGCCGATCGTGAAGGCGGCGGCCGAGGTGTGTGGGCAGAAGTATGAGTACGAGTCGGATAACGGCCGGCGGCTGCGGCGGATCACGGATCACGTGCGCGCTTGCACGTTTGCGGTGCATGAAAATGTGTATCCCGGCGCGAACAAAGAAAAGTACGTTGTGAAACGACTGCTGCGGCGGGCGGTGCTCGATGGGCACCAGATGGGCCTGCGCGAGCCGTTCCTGCACAAGCTCGTGCCGATCGTGGCCGAGATGATGAAGCGGCCGTATCCCGAGTTGCAGGAGACCGTGAAGCGCGTGAGCGGCGTCATCGAGAAAGAAGAAGCGAACTTCTTCGGCACGATCGACGCCGGGCTGAACCACATCGATCGCGTGTTCGACGACATGCGCAAAGACAACCGCACGACGGTCGATGGCGGCGTGGCGGCCGAGTTGTATCAGACGTATGGCGTGCCGCCGGAGTTGTTCGAGTCGCTCGCGGCGGAGCATAACCTCACGTTCGACTGGAAGGGTTACGAACGGGCAATGGAGGAGCATGGCGAGGTGTCTGGCAAAGTGCAGCACTCGGTAATGGGTGCGCGCGGTCCGATCGATTCGCTCAAGCAGGCGTTGCATACGACTGAGTTTTTGGGTTACGAAACGACCGAGACCGACGCCACGATCATGGGCATCATCGCGGGTGAAGCGCCGGACGATCATCTATGCGACAAGATGGAAGAGATCGGCCATGAGAATGCGGTGCGCGTGGTGCTCGATCGGACTCCGTTCTACGGCGAGAGCGGCGGGCAGGTGGGCGATACGGGGATTCTGTCTGGTGAAGGATTTGAGTTTGCGGTTACCAATACGCAGAAAGACGGCGGGTTGGTGATTCACCAAGGGCACCTCTTGCGCGGCGTGATGCGCGAAGGAGTGCGAGTGAAGGCGATTGTAGACGTCGAGCGGCGCTCGGCCATTCGCCGGGCCCACTCGGCAACGCATATTCTGCACTACGCGCTGCATCAAACCCTTGGCTCACACGCGCAACAGCAAGGCTCGAAGGTGGACGAAGACTGGCTGCGATTCGACTTTACGAACTTGAGCCCCGTAACGGCCGAGCAACTGGCGACGATCGGCGCGGATGTGGCCAAGAAAGTTACCGCTGGTGAGCCGGTGCGGTGGGACACGTTGCCGTTGGTCGACGCGCGCAAAGCCGGCGCGATGATGCTCTTCGGCGAGAAGTACCCTGATCCGGTGCGAATGGTTTCAATGGGCGAATTCAGCAAGGAACTGTGCGGCGGAACGCATCTGACGAACACGAGCCAGGTGCAGCAGTTCGAGATTCTCAGCGAGGAAGGCGTTTCGGCTGGCACGCGGCGGATCACGGCACTCACGGGCAAGAGGGCAGTTGAGCATGTGAAGCAGATCGAGGAGGCGGCCAGCGAAGCGGCGAAGTTGCTGGGCGTTTCGCCATTGGTGATTGCCGAAGCAACGGCGGCACTGGTGGCGCATGCGCGGGAGGTGCGAAAGCTGCTTTCGAGTGGTGGCAGCGCTAAGCCGCAAGCGGTGAAGAAGACGAATGCCAAAGCCGAAGGAAAACCTTCGTATGAGGAGTTGAAACACGTCCTCGCGGAGACGGGGCGGCAGCTATCCGTCGCGCCGCTCGCGGTGCCGCAGCGGATTGCGGCGCTGTTGGGTGAAGTTGCCTCGCTTGAAAAGCAGTTGGCTGAGCGGGAGGCGGCGGGGCCGCTCTCTGGCGAGACGCTGCTGGAATCGGCGGAAGAAGTGGCGGGCGTCTCGGTGGTGGTCGCGGAGGTGCCAGGCGTCGAGGGCAATTTGATGCGG
>CAZGMU010000209.1:3732-8618 GCA_964526975.1 uncultured Planctomycetaceae bacterium | reverse complement strand
AACGCGGCAAGATCGAGCACCCACTTCGTGTCACCGTCGAAAAAACGCGCAAAGCCCACGTCTATCCCGCCACACACGATGCCAGTCAACATCAGGATGAGTCATTCCCACGCATGGGCGAGCGGCTTCGACTGCGCAAGGACTTCGATACAAGCAACTTCTCACCCGACGTCGAAACAATTTTAGTCGCTCTCCAAGAGTACGGAATGTTCGTCGCCGACAACGGAATCGACTGGGCCATCTCGGTCGCCCCCGACCCGCGCATCGCGAATCTGCACGACGAACTGCGTAAGATCAAAGGTGAAAACTTCGAGGTCGTCGTTCCACCGCCGGGCTATCGGAAGCCGCGCTAGCGAGATCAGCCGTCGAATGGTATCCTCCTGTGCTTTGCTGAACTCGACAAAGCTCTTTTGAAGAGTCCGAACAATGCTTACGAAGCGTTACAGTAACAGTCAATCTGCTCAAAATGATTCCACCAACGGCTGTGCGGAGTAGCATATCGACGGATCGACAAGTAGGATCCGATCTGCAGAGGCTGTGGCCCAGCTCATAAGTACATTGAAAACCTATTGTGTTTTCAATAGTTGCCCGCCAGGTAGCGTCACCCGCGGCGCATCCGCACCATCAATGGCCTTCAGCTTTTCCAGCGGCTTTTCTTGCAAGCGCAAGAACTTAAATCCCACCAGCCGTGGTTTTCCAGCCGCATCCTTCTCTTTAAGATCCTTAGTCGACCGGGCAATGTACGAATCGATCGTTTCTTCCCGGACTTTCGGCTCCGTCGAGTGGATCAGATGAACCTGACCATCCTCCCCGTGGGCAATCAGCCCGACGTGCCCCACAAAAGCCGTGCCGCCGTAAACTTCATTTTGCTCAGAGCTATGCGGTTTACTGGTCGCACGAACGATATTCACAAAGTCGCCGTCCCGCAACTGCCCCTTCGCGCGGCCAATTTCCTGGTACGGCAAATAAATATCGTCGTGCTGCTCGACCGGTACTTTCACATCGAGCTTGTATCGATTCTTGAAAAACTTCGACCGATCAATCGCCTCGTGGAATTTGACTGCCTTATCACCGGCCAGCTTCGCCGTGAGATCCTCCACCAGCCATCGGTTCGAGATATTCCAATCCGCCTCCGTGTAATGATTCCGTGTGGCCACGCCCAACTTGCCATCGCGATAGCGAATCCGCTGCAACAACCGCATGAAGGTTGGCCAATCGTGCGACAACGCCATCGCGTACGTATGCTCGCTAAACACCAGGCAGTCGCTCTTCCCCAGGCAATAGATCGGCTGAGGATCGTACGGCTCGAACGGCATCTCGCCGAGCAAGTACAACTCGTACGGCTGGCCAATGTTCTTCCGTGCCAGATGCACGATGCGCTTCCGTAGGTCCGGTTCCGAAGCGCTCAAGAACTTTAAGTATTGGTCGACTTCACTTTCGTTGAATTGATACAACGGCTTGTCAACTAGTTTGGCGATTTCACCCGCGTCGACGCCAACTTTTTTGCAGCTTGCGATTTGCTCCGCAGCCAGCTCTTTAGCGACTCCCACCTGCTGAACCATGGAAGCAACTATGAAAATCAAACAGCGACAGAAAGCCTTACGCATGGATAGTCTCAGCAAATTCAACATCCAAGAACTGATCATAACCGGATTTACTTTATAGCGCTATTATACAAGAACCGTGGCCATCGCCATCTTCAACGGCTATTCAATGGCGATCTTAGCTAAATATACGCTCGTCTTGCCTTCATGGCTTGAATAGTAGCTCATCCACAGCACGTCATCATGCCATACGAGACCGGGGTAGCTGGTATCACCACCGCTCGGGAGTGTCAGAACGGGTTCGACCGTGGCTTTCTCAACATCCAGTGACGCCAGCTTGGTGCTTGGTTTCTTGCCATCGAAAAACCTGCCGGCCGCGATCCATTGGCCGGATGGCAAACGGATAAAATTTGGTCCCCCCACGAACTTCCCCAAGTCGCGCCATTTCCATTCGGTGTAAGGAGGGCCGCTCGATCCCAAAAAAGCCGAGGGAGGTGTCGGCCGCCCGTCTCGTCGCTGCAGGCAATACATCGTTCCCTTGTCATCGAATCGCAAGGTCGCTTCGGTCGGCCAGCCTTCACTGAACAGATGCGGAACCAATTCGCGAAACGCAACACCATCGTCGCTAACCATCAGTTTAGTAGCAGTGAGAGAAGAATCCGACGAAGCCCGCGAGCTCGAATAAGAAATGCCATACGCCTTTCGGTCATGCCAGGTAACGCGCCACAGCCAATGCCCCGGGTTGGAGACCCTTTGCGGCTTCGACCATGTTTTGCCGTCATCGGAAAAAGAAACAAAAGAGCCAGTCGCCGCATGTTCGCCATCCTTGTTGCGCGAGGCAATCCCGCCGATAAGCATCAATCGATCGGCCGGTGTTACCGACAGCCCTGCATCGCGCAAGTCTTGCCCTTCGAGCGACAACAGAGCGGCAGAATGCCAGGTCTCGCCGTCAGCAGACGCCATAACCCGAATTTTTCCATCGGCCGAGACATGCGACCGCCCTTCGCGAAACGCACAAAAGAACTGGCCCCGGTCGAACAACAAGTCCGTAAAAGCCGAGTGAGGCGCCTGGTCTCCGATTTTCTTCACGGAAATCAACTCGGCCTTGGGCGGAGCCGCAAACACGGAAACACTCCAAACCACGCAAACCATCGCCGGCAAAAGGTATTTCATATCCCAGACCTTACTCAAAACTCGACAACATTCAACCCCGTCGGGATATACGCCGCTCGATATCCTTCCCCGTCTTCTCCCGGTAGTGATACCATTTGTGATTCGCTTCGCAGGCCAAGTTGCCCGTAGGACAGACAATCCTGTCTGTCCTTCGGAAATCGACGGACAGGATTGTCCGTCCTACGATCAAACGGTATCACCACCCTTTTCCCAGCCGACTTGCGACTATCCATTCGCGCCGGTTAATCTAGCAATAGCGATCGCCGCCGACATTGGAACAGACGAGGCTCGCCCGATGAAGATTACCGACCTGGCCAAGATGCTGGGAGATGCCTGTTATGGCTTCCTCGCCCTCAATTTTCTGTGGGGCCTTTACAACGTCATCATGGGCTTCCGCCGCGTGAAGGAGCTCAGCTTTGGCGACCACGACGAGCAGGCCGAGTTCGTTGACGACGTCATGCAAAAAATGCAAGCCGGCCGCTTCGACCTCATTGAAGAGATGACCAGCGACGACCCCCGCGCCCTGCCGCAGCTCATCCAACTCGCCGTCGGCAACCGCCAACTTGGCTATGACCAATTGCGACAGGTCGTCATGGAAATCCTCCAGCGCGACGTGATGGCCGACCTCGAATATCGTGCCAACTGGATCGCCACCACTATCAAATGCGGCCCGCTCCTCGGTCTTTTCGGCACCGTGCTCGGCATGATGGCCGCGTTCGGCCGCATCGGCACCGGCGAAAAGGTCGAGCCTCACATGATTGCCCAGGAGATCAGCATCGCGCTAATTTGCACCGCAATGGGCCTCGGCACCGCCATTCCGTTCAACTTCATGCTGGCCAGCCTGACAACTCGCATTCGTGTTCTCCAAGACTCGATTGGCGCCGGTCTGATGCGCGTACTCGACTTCTTCAAAACCCGCTCCTGAGCGAGCAATGTGCCATGTTCTCATCCAGCTTCAATCTTGGTGAACCTGGCGCCGACCAACTAATCGCTCGCCGGCTCGATCCCGAACCGCCCGAGTTCGACATCACGGCCATGGTCGACCTCGTGTTCATGATGAACATCTATTTTCTTGTGACATTCGTCACGGTCGCCATGGGCGAACTCACTCTGCCGACCGCCAAACATGTCTCCGCGCTCGATGCCGATATCGCCGTGATCGTTACAGTTACCCGCACCTTGGACGGCAAATCGATCAACGTCCATCTTGGCCAAAATGATAAAACCGAAATCATCACCGATACTACGAATCAAGAGAAACGCGTCCAAGAAGCAGTCGAGCAGGGCAAAGCCGCCGGCAAAACCGCGGTATTGCTGAAAGCCGAGAAGAAAGTCCGCCTCTCCGATCTGTTTCGAATTGCTACGGCCGCCAGCGTCGAGGGAATCAAACTACACGTGGCCGTCATCGAGAAGGACAAGTAAATGACCATCGCATTTGCCTGTCCCTATTGCGGAAAGAAGCTAGGCGCTGCCGAAACATCGGTTGGCAAGCAAAAAACCTGCCCCAATTGCCGCGGCCGCTTCACGGTGCCAACTGCCGAAGCTGCCGCGGCTCGTGCGGTGGCCGCCAACGAAGCCCCGCCGCGAATCATCAACGATCATCCCCTCCTGTACGTATCCCGTCGTATCGAGCACAAAGACCTGATCGACATGACCGCCATGGTCGACATCGTCTTTTTTTTGCTCATCTTCTTCCTAGTCACTTCCATGCAGTCGATCGAAGCGGTCATCAACCTACCGGTTCCTCAAGCCCCCTCCAGCGCAGCCGATAGCCTGCACGCAGTCCCCGATCTGGCTAACGACAACAATTCGATCCTGGTTACGATCGATGCCGACGATGCCATTTGGGTGGAAGATGAAGAAGCTCTCAGCGAACAAGACTTACGATCCAAGCTTCGCGCCGCCAAGCGAAAAGACGACCGAACGAGCATGCTCATCAAATGCGCGCCGGAATCGACCCACGGCACTTTCGTTTCTGTGCTGGATGCCGGAGCCGATGCCGGGATGACCGAAATTCAGTTCTCGGTTCCCCATTCGGCGGATACTACAAGCTCCGGCTAATAGAATTGCCCTACGAGCCTGGAGGCGGGGGAAATTGCATATATCCCGTAAAATTCGCCAAAACAAAGTGGTTGCATTTTCGCTCGCAATAGATAAGATATTGAGTCC
>CAZGMU010000209.1:0-3722 GCA_964526975.1 uncultured Planctomycetaceae bacterium | reverse complement strand
TGTCTTATCCATCTTGATTTGCATCTAATTGGGGGGAATACATTGTGGCGCGCCATCCGTTCTCCGAGCGTTTTTATGCGAGTCGCGTTCTTAGGTTTGAACAACTTGAAGACCGCCGCGTCTTGGCGACTTTTACCGTTACCAATCTAAACGACGCCAGCGTAAACGGGCCTGGTCAAGCTCCCGGCACGCTTCGGCAAGCCATCTACGATGCCAATGCATCGAGCGATTCAGACATCATCGACTTTGCGCCGGAGCTCTCGGGCGACCTGCGCCTATCCATTGCCGCCGACTCGGCGGTCGGCCTGTCGGCGTTCCTCGTCACGACGCCGATCACGATTCGCGGCAACGTCGCCGGCATCACGATCCGTCGCGATGTCACCGCGCCGGAAATGCGTTTCTTCCGAGTAGCCGTCACCGGCGATCTTACTCTCGAATCGTTGAACCTGACCGATGGAATCACACGCGGAGCGGGCGGTGCAACGGGCGAAAACGGCGGCTCTGCCTTTGCCGGCGCGATCTACAATCAAGGCAGCCTTCAAATCGTCAGCAGCACGCTTTACGACAACACTTCCATTGGCGGCAATGCCGGCAGTGGCGGCAACTCCGGTGCCGCACAAGGCGGCGCCATCTACAACGACGGTGGCACTATCTCCATTCGCAATTCGACTCTCTCCGGAAACTCGGTTGCAAATGGTTTCGGGCCACTCGTTGCTCGCAGCTACGGAGGCGGCGTCTATTCCAAAAACGGCATCGTGAATATCGACAACAGCACGATCACCAACGGCTCCGCAACCTCCGGCCGTCATCTGTATGTCATCGGCCTGGGCTCCGGGCAAACTGCTATCGCCAATATCCGCAACTCGATCCTAGCCCAAGCCGATGTGGACGTAGGCGCATTTGACATCAACGCCACCGAAGATCTCGGAGGGCAAATAATCGTCACTGGATCAAACAACATTATTCGATCTCATAACATGTTCCCGTCGATCTCGGTATCCTCCGACGATCCCAGGCTGGCTTCATTGGCCCTCAACGGCGGACCGACACTCACGCATGCCCTCTTGACCGACAGCCCCGCAATCGACCACGGCGCTAATCCGCTAAACCTCGCCACCGATCAACGCGGAGGTAGTTATTCACGCGTCATCGGCGGCGCGAACGACATCGGCGCTTTCGAAGCGCAAATCGTGGCCATTCCCACTCTGTTGGGAGATTACAACAAAAACAACTTCGTCGATGCGGGCGACTACGTCGTGTGGCGAAAGACCAAAGGCGCCAACACGCCTCAATACACAGGAGCCGATGGCAACGGAAACAGTACGATCGACGATGCCGACTACGGTGTTTGGCGCGGAAACTTCGGAGCGTCGCCACCTGCTGCGGGAACAACCGAGATCGCGCAAGCAAGCAGCGACTTCGTTGAACTACCGTCTATACAGTCCCTGAGCCGATCGCCCCAATTCGTACTCTTTAGCCCGTTTACCGACAGTAGCTCCCTGAACGCGCCTAGGCTTAGCCCGGCCAATCTCGAGAAATTTCTTCACCGTGATAAAACAGAGAGAAGCAGTCATCCGCTCCGTGATCAGGCGATCTTGGCAATCACAGCCACTTTCTTCCACCAAACGACGGCAACCACCGCAGAGTCCCTGGCAGCTTGGGCGGCGGAAACAGACGAAGCATTCGAAACGTTCGACGCCTCATCAAGTCGCGGGCCTGTCGCGCTATCGTCTTCTATTCTTACTCCACCGCGTCGGCAAATTCGCTCGCCTGTCGCGGCATCCACTTGCACAACATGATGCCGAAGAAGTACAGGCCAATCAGTGGCAACATCATCAAGAGCATGCTGTACGGATCACTGGGAGTAAACAACATCGCCAAAAACGCGATCACCAGCACCGAAAGACGCCAGCTTGCCATATACGATGCAACTGTGAAAATACCGATCCGCTCCAAGAACAACATCACCAGCGGCAATTGGAACGCGATGCCAAAACCAAGCGGCAGGATCAGCACAAACGAAAACCACTCGGTGATTCGTGGCTCCACGTCGATCCCCATCCAGCCGCTAAATCCAAAGAAGAACCGCAGCACAAACTGGAACACGCCGAAAAACGCCAACGCGGCCCCCGCCAGAAATAAGCCAAGACTAAATGGCAGGAAGATATGAACGTAACGCTGCTCGTGTGGATAGAGCCCGGCTGCCACGAACTGCCATAAAAAATAGAATACGAACGGACTCGCCAGAACGGCGCCCAACACAACGGCCGTTTTCATATAAATGAAAAAGCCTTCTCCCACATCCAGAGCAATGACTCGCACTCGCCGATCATCTTCCACTCGATGATACGTTCGAAATTTAACAAGGTCGTTTGCTCCTAATAGTGTCTCGGCAGGAGGCAGCTCGCTGGCTGCTTTTTCCTCCCCTTTTGACTCGATCGCTTTTAGCAACTCCAACCATTCTTGGCGGCTAATATAGCGATCTTCGGGAATGAGCCGCTGCTCGAACAGCCGATTGGCCGCCGCATCCAATGCTTCTGCCTTGGCCCCAGGATGCTCAAGAGTCAGCTCTTGAAGATACTCCTGCTGGGCAAGCTTGGTGTAATAGTCATTCAGCGCGTCGATCAAAGGCTTCTGCATATACTGCGCGACATTTTTCGCAAACAGCAGCGCAACCAGAAACCCAATCACCAGCGCCAAGATCGACTTGATGAGCGTAGCGCGAAGCTCGTCCAGATGCTCCCCAAACGTCATCTTCGAGCTGTCGAACAGATCTTCGTTGTACTGGCGATGCACGGCGAAATTAGGTGTCCGGTTTCAGGTGTCAGGTGTCGGAGGGGGGGACGACAAATGCCTGTTTCTGACACCTGACACCCGACCCCCGACACCTCTATGATATTCACATGACCCCACTTCCTCCATTGCGTTTCCGACCGATCTTGCGGGAATATCTCTGGGGCGGCCGACGGCTCGGCGCTGATCTCGGCAAACCCATCGGCCCTGGCCCCCACTATGCCGAAAGTTGGGAAATCGTCGATCACGGAGCCGATCAAAGCGTTGTTGCCGAAGGACCACTCGCCGGCAAAACGCTCCACGAATTAGTCACGCACGACGGCAGCGCGCTCCTCGGCCGCAATCATCCATACAATCGATTTCCACTGCTCCTGAAATTTCTCGACTGCCACCAAACACTCTCGGTCCAGGTCCACCCCAACGACGAACAAGCCGCCAAACTCGATCCGCCAGACCTGGGCAAAACAGAAGCCTGGGTCGTGCTTGCCGCCGAACCGGGCAGCAAGATTTACGCCGGCCTGAAGCCCGGAATGGACCGACAAACATTCGAGCGCGAAACATTAGTTGGCAACTGCCAGGCGTGCCTCCATGAATTCGAGCCGCGCGTGGGCGACTGCATTTTAATCACGGCCGGTACCGTCCACGCTCTCGGCGCCGGCCTCTTGGTTGCCGAAATCCAGCAAGCCAGCGATACAACCTACCGACTGTTCGATTGGAACCGTGTCGATCACGATGGCAAGCCGCGCCAACTCCACGTCGAACAAGCGCTGAATGTAATCGATTACGCCCGTGGCCCAGTAAGTCCCATCACCCCCAAGGTGACAAACGATTCCAACATCGAGCGCCTCGTCCATTGCGATAAGTTCGTACTCGACCGCCTCCGCCTTAGCTCGCTTCACACGCTGCGGAACGACAACCGTTTCCGAATC
>CAZGMU010000208.1:637-8630 GCA_964526975.1 uncultured Planctomycetaceae bacterium | reverse complement strand
GCGGCCCCAGCTTCATCCTTAAAGACCGAATGTGGACATCAATCGTACGCTCGAGCACGAGCGAGTCGCCGCCCAGGGCCGAACTAATCAACTCCGCTCGGGAAAACACCCGCCCCGGCTGGCGAATCAGCGACTCGAGCAATCCAAACTCACTGGGCGTCAAATCGAGCGGCCGCTCCTCGACCGTCACGCGATGACGCTCGCGGTCGATCATGATCCCCTGGCTAACCAGCACATTGTTGCCCGACTCGGCTCCTTCGCGGCGACGGAGCAGCGCTCGAATGCGCTCCAGCAGAACCTTGACGCTGAACGGCTTGGCGACGTAATCGTCGGTACCGACCGAAAAACCGACGACCTCATCGGTCTCTTCTGTCTTCGCGGTCAGCATGAGCACGAGCAAGTTGCGAGTGACAGGATCAGCACGCAACCGCCGACAAACTTCCAGGCCGTCGACGAGCGGCAACATCAAGTCAAGCAGCACCAAGTCGGGCGGCTTGAGCCGCGCCTGGCGCAGGCCATCTTGCCCGTCGTTCGCGACGGTGATCTGGTAACCGTCCTGGCGCAGATTGTATTCCAAAACCTCGGCCAAGGACCGATCATCTTCCACAATGAGAATATTAGCTTTTGCCATGCGCTATTCGGGCCGGTAATAGGCCGGGTCGAAGCTGTCTTTGTGATGCCGAGCAATTTCGCCTTCGACAAGATAGATCACGTCTTCGGCAATGTTAGTCGCACAATCTCCGATCCGCTCGACATGCCGGCAAACGGAAAAGAAATGGAGCGCCGCCTCGACCAGGTGCGGATGGGATCGCATCGTATCCAACAGTTCTTCGATAATCCGGCGATTGTATTCGTCGACCTCTTCATCACGACGACAAACTTCACGGGCGGCATCGACATTCTGATCCACAAACGCATCGAGCGCTTCGTGTACCATATCGGACGCTCGGCGGAACATCCGCTCAAGCTTCGCCGGTAACTCGAACTCCGGATATTCGACAAGCGAAATCGTCCGCTCAGCGATGTTGACCGCCAGATCAGCGATCCGTTCCAGTTCCGTGTTGATCTTAAGAACCGTGGCCGTCCGGCGCAGGTCGACCGCCACCGGCTGATGGAGCGCAAGGATCTTGAGGCACTCCTCCTCGATCTTCACCTCGCGCACATTGATGCCAATCTCACTAGCGGCAACCTCGGCGGCCAGATCACCGCGCCGCTCGACCAGGGCCTGACAAGCCTTGGCGATCATTTCCTCGACCCGCGATGATTGGTCCAGGATTTCGCGCTCCAACAATTCCAGATCACGTTCTAAATGTTTTGACATGGTTACAACGTTGTCTGACAACGAACAAAAATATCTCTCGCAAAGACGCTAAAAGATCACTCAGAAATAACTTTCGCAGAGGAAGTTCACCACGGAGACACGGAGGACACAGAGAAGGCATTGAAGGAACCGCAGATAAACGCAGATAAGAGCAGGGCTCTCCTTTGCTTTTTGATTCTTATCTGTGTCTATCTGCGGATAAAGTTCTTCTCTGTGTCCTCCGTGTCTCCGTGGTTATTCAGGAAATAAAAATGTTGCTGATCCTTCGTGACCTTTGTGTACTTCGTGGTAAATCAAATTCGTATCCTTAAAGCCTATCCGAGAATCGTTGGGGACTGGCTCATTTTACGGAGTCTTCGGAGCAAAGATGCTCGTCCCTCTCTCCGCAAACGATTATCCAAACCTACCCGTTATGTAGTCTTCCGTTTGCTTTCGCTCCGGATTCGTGAACAATTCGTTGGTCGCCCCCGCTTCGATCAATTCGCCCTGGTAGAAAAAGGCGGTTTGATCCGAAACACGAGCGGCCTGCTGCATGTTGTGCGTCACGATCACGATCGTATAGCGGTCGCGCAGCTCGAAGATCAAGTCCTCGATGCGAGCAGTCGATGCCGGATCGAGCGCCGACGCCGGTTCGTCCATCAGCAGCACTTCCGGATCGGTCGCCAGCGCGCGGGCAATACAAAGCCGTTGCTGCTGGCCGCCCGAAAGCTGCAACGCCGAATCGTTCAAGCGATCCTTGACCTCATCCCACAAAGCCGCCCGCGTGAGCGAGTTCTCCACGATTTCGTACAGCACCTGCTTGCCGCGAATCCCGGCCACGCGCGGCCCATAAGCCACGTTCTCGAAAATCGACTTGGGAAACGGATTCGACCGTTGAAACACCATGCCCACGCGCTTGCGCAGCTCCACCACGTCGACCTTCGAGCCGAGGATATCGTCATTCTCCAACAGAATCTGCCCCTCGACCCGAGCCCCGTCAACGAGGTCGTTCATCCGATTGATGCACCGCAGGAACGTGCTTTTACCACAACCCGAAGGCCCAATCAGCGCCGTCACGCAATGCAGTGGAACAACCAGCGACACATCGCGAAGCGCGTGCTTGGGGCCATAGTAGAAATTGAGACGCTCGACCGTCACCTTGGGCGTTCGCTTGGCCAACTCGTCCGCAGTGCGCGCCGGTCGTTCTCGTGGAAGAGGAGTCGGTCGGGCCATGGCAGGTCGTATAACGGGTGTCTCTTGCATTTCCGGGTACTCACGATCGTGTAGCACGACTGAATTCACGCTTGCGAGCTCCGATTGCCTTGTAACCGATAAATGGCAAATCGCAGTGACAAGTTGAGTGCGAAAATAATTCCAATGAGGACCAAAATACCTGCCCAAGCCAGGTCCTGCTCCTCGCGATAAGGCCCTGTTGCATAGGTGAATATTTGCACGGTCAGCGACGGAAACGGATGCGACGGATCGAGCGTCAGCAGCCGCGAGCCGAGTGCGGTGAACAAAAGAGGCGCGGTCTCGCCGGCCACGCGGGCAATCGCCAGCATAACGCCTGTAATGATACTTCCGCCGGCCGCCGGCAGCACGACTTGCATGATCGTCCGGGCCTTGGTCGCGCCGAGGGCGATCGAAGCATCGCGATAGCTATTGGGCACCAGCCGCAGCATTTCCTCGGTCGTGCGGGCAACGATCGGGATCATGATAAACGCCAGCGCCGCGGCCCCCGCGTAACCGTTGAACCCACCCATTGGCACGACGAACAGTTCGTAGCCCAGAATGCCCACGACGATCGACGGCACGCCCGTCAGCACGTCGGCAATGAACCGCGCGGGAGTGCTAAGCCAGGAGCGCGCCGAATACTCCGACAGGTAAATGCCGGCAAGCATGCCCAACGGAATGCCAACAATGCTCGCCAGTGCGATCAGAATACCGGTGCCCACGAGCCCATTCTTCAAGCCCCCCGGTGCCCCTTCCATGCCGACTGGAATGGGCACCTTGGTGAAGATCTCCCAATTCAAATGGCGAATGCCTTTGGTCAGTAAGTAAAAAACGATGAGCACCAAGATCAGCAAAATGACAGCGGTGGAAATAACACAGAGCATCTTCATGCAGGCCGACTGGATCGTCACCAACCGGCGATAAACCGGGTGCGGCTGCCGGGCTGCGTGCAGGGATGAGGTGTCTGTCGTGCTCATGGTTTCCATCAATGGGCTGCCGCGGTGCGCGAGTTGCCGCCGACCACGAGCCAGCGAGCCGTCACGTTAAACAGAAGCGACATCAACAGCAGAATCAGGGCCACTTCCGCCAGAGCCGAGCGATGCAACTCGGTGCTCGCCTCGGCAAACTCGTTGGCAAGCAGGCTCGCCATGGTTTGCGCGGGCGCAAAGATCGAAGTGCTGATGCGGTTGTTATTGCCAATGGCGCGAGCCAAACCAAGCATTACGGCCCCGAATAGTGCCGATCGCGAGTAAAGCAACATTTCTTTCGAGCTCTGCCACCAGGTAGCCCCGAGCGCGAGCGTTCCTTCGATCTGGGCCCGCGGCACCGTGCGGAGCACATCGCGGCTGATCGCCGTGATGATCGGCAGAATCATGATCGCAAGCACAAGTCCGCCGCAAAACATATCGCGACCCGTCAAAGGCAGCGTACGTACGAGCGTCTGCCCGCCCGTTTTCGCTGTTTCCGAGAATAGCCAGGTTTCCACACCGGGAAGCCAACCCAAGCTGCTGTGAATCGTGGGTTCGACGTATTGCTGCAAAAACGGCGCGAGTATGAACAAACCCCACATGCCATAAGCGATCGAGGGAATCGCCGCGAGGAATTCGATCAAGAACGACACGGGCGCCGCAATCCAACTCGGACTCAAACGCGTCAGAAACAAGGCCGCGCCGAAGCTCAGCGGCACGGCAAAAACGAGCGCCAAGATCGAGCTGACCGCGGTGCCGAAGATCGCCGGCAGCGCGCCAAACTCAGGCGGAATCTTCGTCATCACCGCCTTGCCCCCCTGCATGATAACTTGCCCCGCCGCATCACGCGCCGGCACGCTCAACTCATTCGGCCGCCATTGGCTCGTCACGAGAAAGCGAAAGCCAAATGTGTGAATACTCAACCAAGCCGAGTAGACGAGCACAATCAACAGCAAGGCAACCATCGAGATCAGCCCCACCGCCCCCAACCGCGCAAAGCCGGCCAACACCCGATCACTCGTGAGAAATCGCTCGCGCCGCAGCAGCGATCTCGCCGGCGCGCTCGGCCCCGAAGCGCTGCCCCCCACGATTCGCACATCACTGCTGACTTGAGACATATTTTTACGACTTCTAAATCCGTAGCGTGGGTGCTTGCACCCACGAATGCGGTTTATGCGTCCAAGTGGCGTTGACTGATCCGGCAGGGCCACCTGAGCTATCGTGGATGCAAGGAAATGGTGGGTGCAAGAAGCACCCACCCTACCAGCTTCTAATCTCCAACGCTTAGCTTTTCCCCTTTGTAAGTAACACCTTTCAGCGCCTCCGCAACCTTGACTTGCACCTCCGGCGCGAGCGGCGCATACCCCAACTCCCGCGCGTGCTGCTGCCCCTCATGGACCGCCCACCAGAGAAAGCTAACGAGATCCTGCGCCGACTTCTTGCTCGAAAGATTCTTAAGATCCTTATAAACGATCAAATAAGTAAACGAAGCGATCGGATAAGCCTCTGCGGCCGCTCGGTCCCAAATATCGGCAGTCAGAATCTGCCCTACCATCTTGCCGGCCGGCCCCGCGCCTGCCGCCGAGATACTCTCGGCCGACGCCTTCACGAATTTGCCCGCTTTGTTCTGCACCTCGCCCGAGAGGAGCTTGTTGTTCTCCGCATATGTCTGCTCGACATAGCCGATGCCGCCGGCTGTCTGCTGAACAACGGCCGTCACTCCCTCGTTCCCTTTCCCCCCTTGTCCGAACGGCCATTGCACCTGCTTGCCGAATCCAACTGTCGTGGCAAACTCTTCCGACTGCGTCGCCAAGTAACTCGTGAAGATGAATGTCGTGCCAGAGCCATCGGTCCGCCACACAGGCGTGATTGCCAGATCGGGCAATTGCACGCCAGGATTGATCGCGGCAATCGCCGGGTCGTTCCACTGGCTCACCTTGCCCAGATAAATGTCACCCAACAGCTTGCCGGTAAACTTAAGCGGTGTAGTCACGCCCGGCACGTTATAAGTCGGCGTCACGCCTCCGGCACACGCGGGAAACTCCAAGATGTTCTCCGCACCCCCCACTCTTTCGAGTTCCTTCGCGTTCATGGGAGCATCGGAACCGCAAAAGTGAACGGTCTGATCCGTAATCGCCTGAATCCCGCCGCCGGAACCCATCGATTGATAATCGATCAATACCTGGGGATGAATGCCCTGATACACGACGACCAGCCGCTTATAGAAAGGTGCGGGAAATGTCGCGCCAGTTCCTTGCAATCGCGTCCCGCTCGCCGATTCTTTCGTCGGTGAATTCGGTGACGGCCGGCAACCTATTGCGGAAATCGCGATCGCAAGACCGAACATTCCGGCCACACACCGGCATGATATCCGCTTGACTCTCATGGTACGCAAAAATCTAATCGGGTTAGCACTGCCTCATAGCCTAGCGAAGCATGATGAAGACTGTGTTAAGGATAGGTGGATACCCTAGGGATCCCACGAAAAAGAGGAGGATTTCACAAGGCAGGCTAGCCGGAACTGGCACCTCGTCGCCGCTATTGTATGATGTCGGAATGGCCAGTTCCGCAAAGAAACAGGTGATAAGGCAATATGACCCGCCTTACGGATACCTCAAGAGATCCTATGAGGTGATGATTATCGTCTTGCTGATGCTCTGCGGCGCAATGGCAGGATACATTTATTTAGACGGTTATTTTCGGGCATTAGGCGGAGCGGTGGTTGGCTATTGGTTTGCACGGGGACTGTTCTGGGTGCTCTACTATTTTGTGGAGGGAAAGAAACGACCCTGGCAATTTGGTTTGCGAGCAACTTTTTTCGTAATGACGTTGATGGCCGTTTTGCTTGCAATACTTATGCTGCTGCTCAATGAAAAACCTTGAGCCATCCCTTGGACTACCTGTGCCTCTAGCTGTAACTCGGAGCAGACCATGAACCACAACTCTGTGCAACGACTTGGTACGATGGCACTACTTGCTACGACCGTGGCCTTACTCACACCAAAGCTGGCCCTTGCCCATACCGACGTCAATCCCGCCCACGACCTGCTCCATGGTTTACAACACCCGCTCACCGGCCTCGATCACGTTTTGGCGATGTTCGCTGTAGGCCTGTGGGCAGCCCAACGGGGCGGCCGGGCCCTTTGGGCCGTACCACTCACGTTCGTCGTCGTGATGATGCTCGGCGGCCTGCTGGGAATGTCCGGCGTCTCGGTCCCCTTTGTCGAACTAGGAATCGTCCTCTCCGTGATCATCCTGGGAGTCCTCGTCGCCGCCGCGGTTCGCCTGCCGCTCACCCTCAGCGCCGCGATCGTGGGACTTTTCGCGCTCGCCCACGGATACGCCCACGGCGCCGAGATTCCCTCGACAGCCTCCAGCGTGTCGTACATCCTCGGTTTCGTCGCCGCAACCATCGCCTTGCACGCCGCCGGCATCACCTTTGGCCTGGGAATGCAACGAGCCCATTCGTCGCAGCTTGTCCGCCTCGCCGGCCTCGCCACGGCCATGTGTGGACTGTACCTCGGCATCCGGTAAGAATCTAAGAGGCTCTAACAGCACCAAAGCGAGCCGCCGGGCTTGTCCCGGCGGGGATAAACCCCACCGCTTGCAGTTATGTTACGGCCTCTAACTCGTAGGCCATCAGACGGTACCGATCTCCTTTCCCTACTCGGGCGCATCATCCACGCGCGAATCGCACTATGTTTTCGCTCGGCAGCATGCCCGATTGGTCCGTCGACTTCGACGCACCCGGCTATTTATACCTGCTGGTCCTGCTGCCGCTGTTCTGGTGGATCGCTCGGCGATCGCTCGGCTCGCTAACCCCATGGCGCCGCCGGTTCGCCCTCTTCCTTCGCCTGGCCGTGGCAACGCTCCTCATCGTCGCCCTGGCCGAGCCCAACTGGTTGAACATCGTCCGCCGGTTGACTGTCCTCTTCGTCGTCGATGTTTCAGACAGCATCCGTCGCGATGAGGTAGCCAGCGCGCTCAAATATGTAAACGCTGCCGCCGAAAAGCGCGACGACGCCCGCGGCGACAAAGCCGGCGTCGTCGTCCTGGGGCGCACGCCCGCCGTCGAGGTCCCCCCCGTCGCCTTCAATTGGGACCTCGCCAAAATCGAATCACAAGTCGATCCGCGTTACACCAACCTCGAGCAGGCCCTCGAACTGGCCGCCGCGACCTTTCCGTCAGACTCCGGCCGGCGCATCGTCCTGGTGAGCGATGGCAACGAAAACATCGGTCGCGTGCTATCCCAGGCAGCCACCATGCTCGCCTCGGGAATCGGCATCGATTGCGTACCGATCCACTACAACCGGCGCGGCGAAATCTCGGTCGAGAAAGTGACCGTCCCCGCCGATATCCGCCGCAAGACACCCTTCGAGCTCAATGTCGTGCTCGATTGCCGCGCGGATCACGACGTCACCGGCAAGCTACACATCACGCGCGAACTGGCCGGCCGCAAGGAATCGGTCGCCGAAGACGCGATCACGCTCTC
>CAZGMU010000208.1:0-627 GCA_964526975.1 uncultured Planctomycetaceae bacterium | reverse complement strand
ACGAAGCCCGCTTCATCCCCGACCAGCCGGCCGACGATGCCCACTCGGAGAACAACGTCGCGACCGCCTTCAGCCGCGTGCGCGGCAACGGCCACTTGCTGCTGGTCGAAGACGCCGCGCAACCAGGCCGCTTCGATACGTTCGCGCAGCTCTTGCGCAAGAACGATCTCGAAGTGACGATCCGCGATACTCGGCGTGCTTTTGACAACCTGGCCGATTTGCAGCAGTTCGATTGCGTCATCCTCGCCGACGCGCCGCGAGTCTCGGGCGACGGCGCGACCGAACTGACGCAATTCACCGATGAGCAAATTCACCAGCTAGTCCAAAACACCGAGCACTTCGGCTGCGGCCTCGTCGTGCTCGGCGGCCCGAACAGCTATGGCGCCGGCGGCTGGACCAATACCGAGCTCGAAAAGGCCCTCCCCGTCGATTGCCAAATCCAGGCGTCCAAGGTAAACGCCGTCGGCGCGCTCATGCTTGTCATCGACAGTTCCGGCTCGATGGGGGGCGAAAAGATCGCTTGGAGCCGAGCCGCCGCCATCGCCGCGACCCAAATGCTTGGCCCACAAGACTACGTCGGCGTCGTCACGTTCGATTCCGAACCCCATTGGGCGCTCCCGCTGCGCA
>CAZGMU010000207.1:0-8636 GCA_964526975.1 uncultured Planctomycetaceae bacterium | reverse complement strand
TGATGAAGTGCCGGATGGTCTTCACTCGCCTCCTATCTGCGTCCATCTGCGTTTATCCGCGGTTGCTTCCTAATTTGAAAAAGGGTTAACGGCGTAGGGTGCCACTCCACGCCGTTAGCCCTGTTTGATGCATAGCCACAAAAAACACGAGAAGACACGAAAACTTTTGGTGACTTTTCGTGTTTTTCGTGGCTACTCAATCTGGTTATCAGCGGACTGTCATTCTTGGATAGTCTCACGCAGAGGCGCAGAGTAGTGCCCAATTGATCTATTTCGTTGAATTTTTGAGCAGGCGCGCGACGTCCGCAGGAATATCAAGGCGGTGATCAGCTGCTGTGATATTTCCCTTCTGATCGACAATAAAAACGGTTGGTAAGCCCGCAACGCGATATTGTTCCAGGACTGCAGGCCCTGCCCAGCCTATTGAGACATTTGTGCAATGCACAATCTTAGCGATTGCTGCCACATCCTCCTTCGTCTCGTCCACGCTGATTGCAAGTAATTCGACACGCCCTTCCCATTCCGGATGTTTTGACCGAAGCGAGTCAAGTTCCTCCAGCGCCTTCATGCAAGGACCGCACCACGAGGCGCAGAACTCGATGACCACCACTCTTCCGGCGAATTGGGATAAACTGGTTTCTTGAGAATCGCTGAACCGAGTGAATTTGAATTTGGGAGCTTCCGTGCCAGGCGGCAGTAGCCTACCGTCGAAGAACCGATCGATTTCTTTGATATTCCCTCGAACAAGGCTCACGACGATACAGTCGGCTTCACTTTTGCCCTTTGGGATGATCGTAAGGCGGACCACGCTTTTCACCGGGCCACGAATCATTCCGACGACGCGTGCCAACTCTTTTTCACCAGTAACCGTGATTGGTTTTTCGTTAGCTTCGGCTATCGCGATGATTTGATCGTCGGACTTGATCAGGTTGCTGAGTGCCGCGGGGGTGTCAGGCAACACTTTGGTAACCAACACCTTCCCGTTCTCGATTCGTAATGCAGCGCCGATGCCGGCCTGAGGCGCTGGAGTCGTTGCATTCGTAGCGATGGCCGACTTTGTAGGCAAAACATAATTTTGGCTATCGTTGGGATTGGACACAAATTTACTGTAAGGATTGCCCTCCGCTTTCGTACTCGTGTGCGGGCTGCAGCAGGCTAGCAAGAGTGATGCCGCGAACGAAATTGCGTGCCACGTTATTTTCATGCGTTTGATCTTAGCAGCATCGTTTCGAAGACGGAACGGCTCGATGACCCGTGTTCGATTGCCCCGGACCGCGTGGCGATTCGGCTGTATCGGCGATCACGTAAAAAAGTGATTTGCTTTAGTGATCAGCGAGTGCCAAGTTGATGTTTTGTCCGTGTGTGTCGAGAGAGCCAGTTCGTGGTCCACCACCACGCTGAGCATATCGTTCGGCAGTGCGGAAGCAGAGATTGACTTGTTTATTTCGCGTGGGTTCGTCCACCGAGCCCAGCCGATTGGCCAGCCGCTGCATGCCTTGTGGGTTTCTCTCCGCCGTGCGGGAAAAGTTGCTGACGAATGTGAGCGTTTCGATGAGGTTTTGGTCGGCCGTCTTTGCGATCCAGGGGTGCACGGTCTTCGCGACGATCTCGACGCCTAACTGTTCGATACGAACGAACGTGTCGACCTTCACCGTGATATAGCGTCGGCCATTGGTCTCGCGAACCGACTCAGAACGAAGGAGCATGATCGACTGGGCTTTGAGCGTTGTCCCAAAAGGCGGACCCTGGTAGGCCCCGTCGGCATAGACGACCGCGATGTTGTGCGCGCCTTCCCAGTTGCTAAAAAGGTAGCGAACGTTTCCCGTCGTTCCAGCGCCATCGGTGCCGCGATAGCTGCCATCCGGCGTCTTGGTAAGGGCAACCTGGCTGATGCCCATTACGCGCCAAACATCGATCACGACCTCTGGATGCTGCAACAGAAAGGTAAACAGGTCTGGGTCGCAATCGATGACCCGTGTCGGCAATTTACGGTAGATGCTCGTGTTGTTGATGATTGACTGAGCTGCTTGACGGCTGGCCGGGGACATTGCCTTCCAGGGGATGACGCGGATCGCTTCATCCCGAGCAGAGCGGCTCGAGGTGGCATCGGAGCCGCCAGCACCCGAAGTCGCCGACGCGTTTTCTCCGCCCAGAGCGGCTGACTGCGCGCAAGTCGCCAGGAGTGCCAGCAAGATGCATATCTTCCAATAGCGAGTGCCAGCAGCCATTCGCGCGTACCCGGGCGCAACGCCACTCTGTTTCTGTTCCAGCCCCGTCATCAGATATCCCCCCTTCCGACACGCTTATGCGTGATCCATGCCAGCAACGAGTTAAGCTGTGTCGGTCCCATAAATTCTTTCGGTCCGACAAGCATTACGGCGAGAGAAAAAACAGTGTTCGGTGGGCGATAGCATGCAGTGATAGTTAGGCGACAAGCCGCTATCGAGCTCACCCTTGGCCAGCCACATGAAATTGACAGATGCGAATGCTCTTGATGCGCAGAGGCAAGTATGGAGAGAATCCGCAGCTTTGATTCCGCCCTTCCCCGCCCTGTATTACTGCTGGAGCGAGCGTGTCTTCGCACACGAAGCGTCGAATATCGCTGTTGATATTGCCGATCTTTATTGCGGTCGGGCTCGTTGTCGTGCTCAAAGCAATCGAGTGGCGGCAATCGGCGCGCATTGCCGAATTGTCTCGTCGCGTCGCGGAGGGAGATGCCCGTGAGGCGGTCGCCGCGGTAGAAGAGTTGGCGGCGATTGCAAATCCACCTGTCCACGCGCTGGTGTTTGCAGCGGCATCGGATCAGCGTGAAGCTGCCAGGGTGGCACGGGCATCGATCGACGGTCTGTTACGTCGCTGGCAACAAAACGTCGATTCGAGCAGCCATATCAATACAATTTGCGATCAACTGGGCGAATTGACCCAATCGCTTGGAGAAGCGAAGTCGAAGTTTGCGAAAGCGGATCATGGCTGGCTTGTGTCGGCAGTGCGAAAGATTCTGCGGATCGCAAATGAGTTGCCCGATGCGGTTTTGGCAACAATCGGGTCTGGCGACTTTCGTGAGAAGCCAGAGGTGTTGCCGGGGGCTGTGGCGTTCAATGACTTGACTCCCTCGCCGAGCCGGCTGCCACTACCTGAAAGCAAGCATTTACCAATCGGCACGCAGGAGACGGCAGACCAGCCTGCGGATGGCAAAACATCGGAGGATAATGCGCCGGCTCCCTATGCTCCGCCTTTTTCGGTCGAGTCTTTGGTCAAGGCGGATGACGGGGCGGCGGACCGGTTGATGGACAGCACCACTTCGAATGAACTGCGTGGCGACCTAGACGGATCGACGGAGCACGCCCTGAAAGATCAACTCGCACCGCGTACCGCCATAGCGCCACACCTTGGCGAGCGCTCCCCCGTCTTTCGCATCCTTCCGACCGCGCCATCTAATGGCTCGACGAATAACGACAATTCGGGACGCCTGCGATACGACTCGCGCACCACTACGGAAGGGAACACCGGATCGGCCGGCAGTAATCTGCTTGGCGATGTCGCAACGCGAGATCTTCTTAAAACATGGTTGAACTCAGAAGACAGCGAAGGGCAGACGCTCGTGCGTGAGTTGTCGCGGCGTGGGTTTGGAAAGCTCTCGAAGCCCCTAGTGAAACAATATTTTTCAGAAGTCCCGCAGGACCGTATTCGTGTGATCGACCAGGCTCTTGCTCAACGGGGCGGAGGAGCCGAGGCCTGGCTGGTTTTGTTGACCGAAGACTCAAACGCCGATGTAAGGCTGTTTGCCGTCACGTTCATGGCTACGTCGAATAACACGGCGCTGATGGAAAAAGCCTGGCAGATTGCGATTCGTGATCGCGACCCGCGAATCGCCGATTTGGCCGGGCGATTACGCGAGCGGCGCGAAGGCTCCCTTCGGCGGTAGGCTTTGCCTCGACGTAGCGCGGACTTTAGCCCGTACGAGAATTCGGAAGATAAAGCGGCCGAATCTCCAATAGTCAGTGAAGCTACAGATACACGAACTAAAGTCCGTGCTACATGGCGCGCTGATTGCAATAGCCATGTTGAAGTTAATCTTAAGGTGTTGTTTAAGCCGTGGCTTGCTCGTAAAGGATCGGGTTGAGCGTATCGGCCATCACCTCGCCGACTTTCGTGCTTGGTGTCCAGGTTTCCCAATCGAGTTGCTGGTTCTTGTTTGTCGGCGCGGCAAGCCGCATGTCGATGTCCATATAAATAATCGTGAACACGCGGCGAGGTTGCGTGGTTTGGTTGGGGCCGGCGCGGTGGAGCGTCCAACCGAGGTGGAAGCTCACGTCGCCCAGCGCGTAAGGCTCTTGCACTTCATCAATCTTGGCCTTGCGCACTTCGTCGCCGATGCGCCGCTCGCTTTCGGCACTGATCTCCAGGTCGCGGCCGATTCGTTTGCGATGGCTCCCCCTGCCGAAGCATAGCGGCCCCATTTCGATCGGCACCGGTTGCAGCGGGATCCAGGCGGTAATAGAGCTTGGGCCGGCCATGGGCCAGTACTGCTGGTCGACGTGCCAAGGCGTGAAACCGCCAGATGGTTCTTTGTAAAGCGCCTGGTCGTGCCACATCCGCACTCCGCGCGTGCCCATCAACTCGGCCGCGATACGAGCCAGCCGCTTGCTGAATGCCAATTGGCGCAGATGCTCACTGCGAGTCCAGATGTTCATGACCTGCACGAAGGCCTGGTCGTATAGCGTACGTTCTTCGAAGGGGACGTCCTTTAGCCGGTTGTTTTCATCAACGATGCGGGTGATATCGGGAGAGAACTCGGCAAGCGTCTCGGGGCTCAAAACGTTCGGCAAGCGAATGAAACCATCTTCCTGAAAGCGGCGAATCGTGGCCTCATCCAAGGGATAAGCGGCGTCGAGCTGAGTGGCAGTCGTGGACATGGAAGCCCTCAATGAAGAATTACCGCAGAGACACAGAGAGCACAGAAAAGAATCGATTCGATTGGTCATTGCAAATTTGTCATTTGTCATTGGTCATTTCTGAAATGGCCAATGACAAATGTTCAATTACCAATGACAAATCTATTTCTTCTCCGTGCCCTCTATGTCTCTGTGGTCGTTTTTATTGCTTACTCCTTGGAGGGAGCAAACTTCATAATACCGCCCTGCTGTGTGAGGAAATAAGTCTCGCCTGCATCGTCTTGGCCGAACGAAAGCAGCGGCATGCCTTTTTGCTGAACGGTTCGATTGGCGGTCACCTGTTTCTTGTCACGGTCATAAAACAATGCCCAAATCTGGCCGGTGACATAATCGCCATAGAGATAGGCGCCGACTAACTCAGGCACTTGCTTGCCGCGATACACATTGCCGCCGGTAATCGACTTGCCGATATCGTGGTGATATTCCCAAATAGGCTCAACAAGGTTGGGGATCGGGGAACTGCTTGTTCTTTTCGGTTTATTCTTTGGTGTGAACGGGTGCGTCCCTTCGCGCAGGTTCCAGCCGTAGTTTCCGCCGCGACGAATGATGTCGATTTCTTCCCAGGTATCTTGACCTACTTCGCCCGCCCACAAATCGCCAGTCGCGCGGTCGAACGCGATTCGCCACACGTTGCGGATACCATAGGCCCAGATTTCACCACGAACGCTGTTGCCATGGTTGGCAAACGGATTGTCTTTGGGAATGGCATATTGCAAACCAGGGTCTTTATGATCGACATCGATTCGAAGAATTTTGCCAAGGAGCGTCGATAGATTCTGGCCATTGTCGTGTGGGTCGCCCCCCGCGCCGCCATCACCGAGGCCGACGTACAGATAGCCATCTGGGCCGAAAACGATCGTACCGCCTTTATGATTCCAATACAGTTGCGGGATGGTGAGCAACACTTCTTCACTTGCCGGATCGGCGCGGTTGGGATCGTCTTTCGATACCCGGAATCGTGAGAGGACCGTAACGTGTGGCTGGTCTTTGGTTGGCTTCTTCGAATAGAACACAAAGAACTGGCCGTTTTCTTTGTATTGCGGATGAAAAGCCAGGCCTAAAAGACCTTCTTCGTTCTGACTATCGATGTACTGAACGCGGTCGCGGATATCGAGAAAAGTTTCCATCTTGTCGACCTTCGGATCGTTCGGCCAAACATGAACGGTGCCATATTCCGTGCCGACGAAGACCCGATTGGTCCCGTCGCCAGCGCCCATCAATAGCAGCGGCCGAGGGTCGCGTGGTTTGCCTGAATCCAGGTCGCGAAGCCAATCGGGCCATTCCAAATTGGGAAAAGCTGGCACGACTTTCACCGGAAGGGGCTTTGGGTCGACCTCGGCGTATGCCAACGTGGCAATCGCAACGTTCAGGAGCAAACAGTAAGCAGCAAAGCGAAATCTCACGAAATACACCCTCCAAACCAACGGTTAAGACTCGTGTGAACATTCTAATGTGAACGCAACCGCAACGCGATTGATGACTAGGCCACTTGGAGATAAAATGCCAAATTCGCCCCAAGGGACAAGTTTGCCAGCGTAGCTTCAATTGGCAGAGCACCGCATTCGTAATGCGGGGGTTGTGGGTTCGACTCCCACCGCTGGCTCTCGTACAGAAATTTGAGTTCGTGATACTTGAGGAGTTTGGCGTTATGTCGATTGGCACCGAGTCCGTCGTGAAGCAAATTGTCCTGTCGCCGAGTGCGTTCGGGCCAAACGAGATCGTGCAGATTGTCTCGGCGATTGGCAAGAGCTACAGCAACTATCGCGAACTTCGCGAAGCCGCTGCCGAATTGGAAGCACAGCCCAACCGCAGCCCGGCAACGTCGGCCCGCTTGGGAGTCTGCCTCTATTTGCTCGGCCGTTATCGTGATGCTATCGACACGCTTTCCCATAGCGACGGCGGCGCGCTAACCCATTTTTATTTGGGCAAAGCTTATTTGGCGTTGGATAAATACGCCGAGGCGCTTACGGCTTACGAATCGGCCGAGCGAGCTGGTTACTCGCGTGATCATGTGGCGCTCGCCAAGGCGGAAGCGCTCCGCTACAACGGCCGGCCGCAGGAAGCAGTCGAGGTGCTTAATAAGTTGTCTGGTGCGGTCGAGCAAACAGCCGAGTATTTGTACCAGCGAGCCGCGACGGTTTCGGCCATGGGAGGCAATCCGATGGAAGTCGTGGCGCTTCTGGAGCGGGCCGTTGCCGCGGATGGTACCCACGCTGGCGCGCTCTTCGGCTTGGCGCTCGAAAACGATCGGCATGGGAACGATAGTTACGCTCGTGACTTGTACGAGCGCGCCGCGTCGCAGTTTCCGACGCACGTCGGCACGTTGCTGAATCTTGGTGTGCTATACGAAGATATGCAGCAGTACGAGAAAGCACGGCAATGCTACCGCCGTATTATCGATGTGTTCCCCGATCACCCGCGGGCGCGGCTGTTCCTGAAAGATGCCGACGCCGCCCGCGATATGTATTACGACGAAGATGCTCGTCGTCGCCAGGATCGGCTCAGCCAGGTGTTGGGCATCCCCGTCACCGATTTTGAGCTATCGGTCCGCAGCCGAAATTGCCTGCAAAAGATGGGCATTATGACACTCGGTGATCTTACTCGTTGCAGCGAGCAAGAGCTCTTGGCGAGCAAGAACTTCGGCGAAACGTCGCTCGTCGAGATTCGCGAAATGCTGCAATCGAAGGGCTTGGAACTCGGCCAGTTCGCCGACCAGATTCGCGAGGAAGAGCCGACCTATGACCCGGAATTGCTCTCGGCCGACGAGCGAGCATTGTTGGATCGGCCGATTGCCGATTTGAACCTCTCGGTGCGTGCTCGCAAATGCATGGTTCGATTGGGATTGTCGACCATCGGCGAATTGCTTCGGCGCACGGGCGACGACCTGCTCGAGTGCAAGAATTTCGGCGTAACGAGTCTCAACGAAGTCCGCGAGAAGTTGACACTGCACAACCTCAAGCTCCGTGGCGACTGATTCGAACTCCGAGATGGCATCCTCGAAATTCGGCTTTGCGGTATTGCACGAGGACGCCCGGACTTGCGCGCGAGTGGGTCGGTTTACGACGCCACATGGTGTTGTGGAGACCCCCGCGTTCATGCCCGTGGGCACGCAAGGCACCGTGAAGGGCGTCGACCCTGGGCGGCTGCGCGAGACCGGCGCCCAGATGATTCTGGGCAATACCTATCACTTGTCTCTCCGCCCTGGTGAGCAGACGGTCGCCGCGCTCGGTGGGCTCCATGCGTTCATGGGATGGGACGGCCCGATCCTTACCGATAGCGGCGGCTTTCAGGTGTTCAGCTTAGCCGATCGGATGACGATCGATGAAACCGGCGTACGGTTTCGTTCGCATATCGACGGTGCCGCCGTCGAGCTCACGCCGGAACGTTCTATCGCAATACAGGAACAGCTTGGCAGCGATGTGGCGATGGTGTTCGACCACGTGGTTGCGCTTCCGAACTCGCGTGAAGTGATCGCCGACGCCATGCGACGTAGCGTGCGTTGGGCCGAGCGCTGCCGGGCTGCCGCGACTCGTGACGATCAGGCGCAGTTTGCAATTGTCCAAGGTGGGCTCGACGCCGAGTTGCGGGCCGAATCAGCCGAAAAATTGGTCGCGATGGACTTCGTCGGTTACGCGATTGGCGGGCTAAGTGTCGGCGAGCCGCCGCCCGAGATGTATGCCG
>CAZGMU010000206.1:0-8645 GCA_964526975.1 uncultured Planctomycetaceae bacterium | reverse complement strand
TAACGTGCCATTCGTAACGTTCAGATTCGCATCGACCTGCGGAGTCGAGCCGTTGGTCGTGTAAACGACGATCGCTCCGGGCGTCGCTGTCGAAATCGCCACCGTTTGCGAGGTACCGTAAAACCCGTGGGGTGTGCTGTAGGTCGGCTCTGCCACGAAGCCGGCAACGACCGCCCCGTTTCCATACCCCGGCGTCGGCGTCGGAAAATACCCGAATTGCTCCGGCGACGTGATCGCCTTGCGCTGCGCCACCAGCTCTGGCACGATCAACATATCGGTGCCCGTCGGCTGGTTGAGCGCATGAATCGCCAACACGTTTTCACCCAGGCGCAAATGCGGGATCACCGCGCTCACGTCGAAATCCTCGAACGCCAGCGCCTGTGCGTCGCTGCGATCGGCCCCGGTCTGGGAGTTCCACTGCAACACTTCGGGCACGTTCGCCTCGGCCACCCGCACGCCGTTGATGTACGCCGCGAAGCCATCGTCGTACTTCATCCGCAGCGTCAGCTTGCCCAGGTCTTCCAACGACGTCAGGTTGAACTTCACACGGATATACGCCGATGCGATGCCGCTCGGCAACGTCGTCGCGATCTGACTTGAGAAGTTGATCGGGTCGCCCGGATTATTTTCGTAGCCCAGGCCGGTCGGTCCCGAGATCGACCACATCGTGTCGTTGAACGTGGTCTGGGTCCAGGTAAGCCCCAGCGCGCCCGATATTGGTATCAGCGCCTTCGCTGCCGCCCCGGTCGCTAATATCGTCGTCGGTGCACCAGTATCCTCCATCGTTCGGCCATAACCGATATTCGCGAGCTGCGGCGGAAACTGCGGTGAGTATTGGTCGATGATCGTCGTGCCGTCGGTTCCCACCAGCGCCAGAAACTCGCCGTCCGCCGACAGCGCAAAATTCGTGTGCAACTCGCCCCCAGCCAGCACCCCATTCTTGTTCGACGCGAATACGACTCGATAACCGCCCGCCGGTATCGTCACGCCAGCGGGCACCTGCCATTTGGTGAGATTGCTGGCACTGTCGGTGACATACATTCCCGACATGTTCACAAGATCGTTGCTCGCGTTGTAAATCTCGAGCCAATCCGAGTTATCGCCGTCGACATCCGTCAGACCGTTGCTATTCGATGCCACTAGCTCGGTGATTCTCAGTAGCGACGCATCCAGCACCATTCGCTGCTCCAAGGTTTCGATCCTCAACCGCCGAGTCCAGCTTGCGTCTTTTCGTCTCATGGAGATTACCTAAAAAAGTCACGTCGACTAGGCATTGCACCTAGCATGATCTGGTTGTCAATCCAATAACAATAACTTGACAAACATTTTGGGCCAAAGCCGCATCGCGAACAATGCCCGTCAATACGCCGCCACAGCCCAGCGGTCGGCTGGAGTTGCTGGGGTTGGGGGCTCACACAAAGGCGCGAAGACACTACAACGCGGCAGGCTTCAGTATTTGTAACCATAAACAGCAGAGCAAACGGAGACCCCTCGGTTATCTCTGTTGCTACCGGTTCAAAAAAGTTCTTGAATTCAGATTCAGGGCTGCCGACCCTATGCTTTTTATTTTCGTGCCTTCGCGTGAGCTTTTGTGAAAACGGAATGTAGGTAAATAGTCAGCGTAACCTCGATATGCACGAAAAGCCACAAAGACGGAAAATAACTTGGCGGGGCAAGGCTCTCTTCCCGATACGTTAATGTTTTTCCGTGGTCGTTTGTGGGGCAGGTGGTCAGGTCGAACTCCAGGCGCTTGACCCAGGTCGGATCGCCATACGGGGCCGGTGGCGTTGAAGCGGCGAATGGCCAGTAGCTGGGCTTCGTCCATTGGCCGATGGACTTCCTTGGCTCACTTACGAAATACGTCCTACCGATTGTTGCCACGATTGACGACGTGGCAAATCAATCCGTCGTTAACGGGTCGCAAAGGGCGGGGCATAGGTCCCAATCTAGCTGAGTCTGGGTCTGACTGTCAGTTAATTCGTTCTGCCCCGCTTTTCTTTCCGTCTTTTAGGAAATCGACGGAGAAGATTGTCCGTTCTACGGTCATACCGTATCGCTGCCTAAATATCCGTAGGCACATCCTGATCTGCTTAGACGGACTAAAGCCCATCCCACGACCGCGAATATCAGCAGCGTGAATACCGTCGGCTCGGGCACCGTGGCATTCCCCATACCGCTTAAACCATTGGCAGCACTTCGCCCAAAATTTGCGCGCCACAGTTGGTAGTCGCTTTCCCCATAGGTCGTCCCCAGACCTTTTCGCCACACAACGTAGTCGGCGGCGTCCACCACACCGTTCCGGTCGAAGTCTCCAGACACAACGCCCGTGACGTCGAAGAGGGCGGTGGAACTGTTCGAAACGATCAAGGCGTCGAGATAGCCGCCGGCGTTCGACTTCGAAGTGTTATAGGAGACAATGCCCATCGACGACAAATTGCTCAGAAAATTTGCACTCGAACTGGTGAAGGTCGGCGCCGACAGGCTCGCGATCGAGGCCGGGTCGACCCACAAGCTGAGCGTATCGTTACCGGCCGTGATCGTGAGTCTGCCTAAAAGCAGATGAACGTTGTTGAGGTTGAGCGTGGCAACGTTATCTGTCGTCGTGTTCGCGAGCGTCACGCGCAGTTTGTTGCCGACAAGTTGGATGACGTCGCTGGCATCATCGTAGGTCGTGGGATTGAACGATACGCCCACTACGCCGGTCGCATCGGTGTTGTTGACAAGCACCGAGAACCAAACCGTACCGCTCATTGGCGCATCGAGCGGGCAACCGCTTTGGCGGTAGGCATTGTACGTGCCGAACACCTTGCCAGAGTTGGCGCCGGATTGCGGGCGGTCGTAGCCGCCGATCGAAGTGGTGAGATCGCCAGCTACGACGTTTTGAGTCGTCGTGAAATCCCAGGGGCCAAAAAAGTTCGAGCCGCTGTTCTGAAATTGAATGGTGCGCGGAAGCGCGCCGGGGATATCGTTGAAATCTGTGCGGGCGACGCCGACGAGCGACATGGGCCAGGCGACACGAGCGCCGTCCGCGAGGAGCTGCGAGCGAAGGGCCGAATAATCGACTTGCTGGACGCTCGTGTTACCATTGAGCGCGAGCGCGGCAGCCGCGCCGGCGGCCTGCCCCATCATCATGTACTGCGGTTCCATGCGAATAGAGCCGTAGCCCACTCGCGATGCCGAGATCGCCGAGCTGACGAGCAAGTTTGAAGCCTGCGACTCTTGCGGCGTAAGCGAGCTGTACGAAATGCCGAAGGGCTGCGGCGTCGCGATGCCGATGTTGCCTTCTGCATGCGGCTTGCCGTTGGCATCGACGAAGAACGAAGTGCCGTGCGAGTCGATCGTATACGAGCTGAGAGCGATGGGGTCGCTGGCCGCGCGCTGACTGAGATCGTCGGCCTCGGTCATTACATAGCGGCCGATCATGCGGCGGGCTTCGCGGACGTAGATCTGACTGGGCCAGTTGCCATTGTCGGTGAACTCATCTGGCGCGAGGCCGTAGCTGTTCATTCCGTTCCGCACCGCCAGCGGCACGCTGGGATCTGTAGCCAGAAAATAGAGGTAGCCCTGCTCATAGTTGCGATGGTCGGCAATAATTTGCTCGCGAGTGGCGTAATCGGCGTCAGGATAGTTTTTGCTGAAGCCGACGTAGTCGGTGGAAACCATCGTGAGGTTGCCGTTGGCGTTGACGTCCCATTTATTGGCGCCGTTGGGTGTGTTCAGCCCTTGGAGCTGCAAGATCTGCGTGATGGAGGTGGGGTTGGTGGCCTGAATCGCGCGCTTGAGAAGCTCGTATTGGGTCGGATCGTAGTTCGGCGGCGCGGTCCAAGGGAGCCGATTGGCATTGGTCGTCACGGTGAGGCGGAAGTTGTATGCCTGCACTTTGTCGTCGGCGGTGCCATTGGCGGGCGGGAGCTGCGCGCTGAGCATTGGCAGCACGCCGCTGGTCGGATTGCCGGGCACGACGTATGGATCGACGTTGAGGAATTGTGTGTTGACGAAGACACCAGCATGCGGCTCGTTGTAGGTGCTTGATGACTCGCGGCCGACAATATAGCTGACGCCCGACTTGGCCATGAGATCGCCTTCGTAGCTGGCGTCGATGAAGACGCCGGCATGGAAGGTGCGGCCACTTTCCATCTGGATGGAATTGATAAGGCTGCCGGTCTTGGAAACGCCGCCGTTCAGGTTGAGCCGCTCGCCTTTGACGACGGTGATATTCGGCAGACTGGCAACCCACTGGTTGATTACCGATTCACCGACTTTGGGCTCAAACCAATAGGTCGTGCCCTGGTTGTAGGCTTGGCCAACTCGGGTGTAAAACTCGCGTGCGAGGCCGCGGATCGCGAGCTTGTTGCCGTAATCCGTCGCGCTCAGGCCGCCGGTCGTCATGCCGCCGAGGTGCTGCGATGGCTCGATGATGGCGACCGACTTGCCGAGCCGAGCCGCTTCAATGGCCGCGGTCACTCCGCCAGCAGTGCCGCCGTATACGACAATGTCATAATCGTCGGCGGTTACCCGGGAACATGGGAACGTAAAGGACGCGGCCACTGCGGCTATCAGAATAACAATGCGTGTGCGCACTCGATTTTTAGCCGGGCGGGCCGGATAGCTCAAAGGTGAAGTCGTGGTTGCTTTCGTTCACATCGGCAGTCAGGCCGCTCTGATCGAAGACGGTATATTTTTCAGGCACGAGCGGTTTGCCAAGCGTCCGTTCGCCCGAACCTTTTGCCGCGCCTGGCCGCATCGATTCATAACAGGCGATCCGAACTTTGTGCTTGCCAACCACCACGCCATCGTTCAAGCGATAGGTGGACAAGCTGAACGTTCCGTCGGGTTTGATGTCTCCCTGAGCAGCCTGACCACTGGGCGGCTGGAACATGACGACGCCGAATTCGAGCGGCCGGCCACCATGGACAACCTTGCCCGTAACCGGCACCATCTTGGGGCCGCGGTTGCAGCCCACAAGAACGAGTAGCGTGATCAACTTCAAAGCCAATCCTGTTCTTAACGGCAATCGCATCTTACGGTAGCTCCGGAATGACTTCGTTATAGGCGGTGGTGCCAAGCGCTTTATAAAGCTCACGATCGATATTGTCGGCGATGGCATGGACGCTTCCATCGATATAGGCAAATTGTGTCAGCCCTGGATGAAAGCTGCCCATCGGGAGATAGTTGAAATTAGTAGTGTCCCGAGTGGCGCACGTGTTTGGCGTGGCCTCGAGGACTTTTAATTGATACGCCGCATCGGCGAAGCCAGACAAATACCAGGGCCGCATGTTAATTCGTCCCAATTCGGTCGAGACGACGCCGAGTACGCAATCGCGATGGACGTATTCGCCGATCAGGAACGACTTGCTCTGGCCGTCGGTAATCTGAGACAGCTTTCGCCGAACGCCGATGAGCTGTTGAAGAAAGCCGACCGCTTGTTTGCCAACGGTAAACGCTCCCGCGCCGTCGACCGGAAAGGCGCCGTACGCGGACGGAATCGTCTTCGGCGTTGGCGCGGGTGGAGACGTGATCGTCGCCCCCGCGATCCCGGCATAGGTGGATAATGCGCCCCATTGGTATTCATAAGGCGGAGTCGTGGCCGTTTGATCGACGACCTTTGCGTCGGGCCAATCGGGGCAAATGAACGCCTGGATCACCACATCCCGGACCGGGTCTTGGTAGAACTGCTTGCCCGCCGTGTAGTAGAGAAACTCGATGCGGTCGTAAGTGGCGCCTTCCTCCATATAGCGCAGCAATTCCGGCCAGAGGCCTTCCTTGACGGCGTTGACGTTTTTCGCGATGTGATCCGGCGTGCGGCCGAAGCCCATCGGCAAGGCTTTGTAGCGATCGGCGCAGTTTTGCGCGGCAAGACCAAACTGCTTCAGGTTATTGACGCATTGGCTGCGGCGGGCAGCCTCGCGAGCCGATTGGATCGCCGGCAGTAGAAGAGCGACAAGGATGCCGATGATCGCGATTACGACCAGCAGCTCGACCAGAGTGAACGCACTCCGCGGACAGCCATGCCCGTCGTTTGTATTTGAAATGGCCATCGCAAAACTCCTCGCGAGCGGGTGACCAAACGCACAACTCACGGACGGCCGCGGCGGCGAATCCCAGGCACGCCGATGAGCAATGATGTGACCAGCGTTACGAAAGCACTGGGTTCGGGAATCGTGGTTGTTGTAACTGTGTCAGCGGCGCTGCCGGAAGGATTTCCGAAGCGGGCTCTCCAGTAATCATAATCTTCGCTCGTCACGTTTCCGTCGCCGTTTCCGTCGCCTTGTGCCTTCGTAGCGCCACCTATGAGCCCGTTGTTTTTCTGCCAGACCACATAATCGGCCGCGTCGACGACGCCATTGCCGTTGTAGTCGCCGTCGACGCCGGGCACCGGCAGGGTAAACGTAAAGGCCCGAATGCCGCCGTTCGTCCGCATGCCGTACAGGTTTTGCGTCGCGCTCCCATCAGGATTAACCGTCGCGGCGCCCCAAGCAAGTTGGCCGGTATTGTTGAGGTTGGGTGACAAGACGAGCCCGGCAGCGGTGGCTAACAGTACTGGGTTAGCCGGATCGGCGACGTTGTAGACGCTGATGTGCGAGTCGCCAGAACTCTGAGCCGCAAGCAGCGGAGTGCCGTTCAGCACCGTGTAGGCCAGCTCCGTTTCCGCAGCAGCTCCAGCAGGCAGTGACGCTGACGTAACGAGAGTGCCGGTGGAATCTGAATAGCTGGTGTAGTAGAGTGTAGTACTACTGATTGGTTTCGAGAAGATGTGCGTCGCGTCGGCGAAAGCGAGGCCAAGCCTAAAGTCGCCGGCGTTCGGTGGCGTCGAAGCAAAACTCACGGCCGAAGCGGTGCCCGCCGTGGGATCGATCACTGCGTAGCCGTTGTTTCCTGGGACACTGGGGTTGTTGCTAAAGCCGGCGGCGATGCGCGTCGATGCGCCGCCGCCAATTCCCCCAAGCGAATCACCAACTCGCGAGCCCGAAAGGCCGGCGTCGCCGCTGTAGGCAACAACTGGCACCGCACTCTCATTTGCCCACTTGTAGATAGTGAACGGAGTTGTCGTCGACTCGGTCGTCAGATTGGCGACGTAAATCGCGCCGTCGCTACCGACGGCCCCCACGTTCACAGCAAACGTGCCTCCGGCAACCCCTGTCGCGTCGAGTCCGCCGAGGTCGGCGCCGGTAATTGAATCGAGGACGCGCACGTTCGTAGTCGAGCCGTTCACATTGGCATGACTAATTAGATACAGGTGCCCGTTGCCATACGCGAGGCCGCGTTCGTTATTACTAGCCTGCAGGTAAAGATAGGAAAAACCGTCGTTCGTTCCTTCGGCGTCGTCGGGGAGCGGCTCGCCTGGCTGGCGCCAGCCAGGCGTAGTGTTTCCAAAACTGGCAAGCGGCGCTAGACTTTGAGCGAGTGCGCGACCACCGCCGATGGGTAGCAATACAGCAATAAACGCAGCCGAATTAACAAGGCAGAAAAAACAACGTCGCGATACGATAAACGAAGCCGTGCTCATTAGGGTAATTCACTCCTCGAATATCAAATGCGTTATTGGTTTGATGCGAGCTAAGGTAGCCGGCGGCCCGCTCATGATGACTCTCATCCAGCTAACAAGAAAGCGTAATCGCCTCTATCGTATGGTATTGAGCAAATTCCTGCAAACAATACTCGTTTTTTTCTTTCGGCCAAAAGTATCGAATTAGCTTCGATTTCCACCCTTCTAGAGATGATCGCACCGGCAGGCCGTTACGCCATTATTCCTGTATTCACCGAAATCTTCGGCGGCGAACCAGAATTTTCTTGACATCGCACCTCGGTTTGGGCAAAATCCAGCGCACCGGGCTAGTGCTGCGCCCATCGTGAAGAGCCGGGGTAGCTGAATTCGCAAGAATTCGGTTTTTCCGGACCCTGGCGAGCCCAGCTACCCGTCCAATCAGCTTGGACAGAGCACTAGGTTATCGCCTGCACCTATTGAGGAGTACGCTAATGCGCCAAAACATTACTAGAAGCCTTTTCTTGTGCGCGTGCGCACTTGTTTCTACACAACCGACTTTGGCTACCACGATCACCATGGCGCCCCTGGCGACTTGGAGCCCGAACGGCGATGGTTGGCTTGCACCCGGTGAGGGCGGTTACGCTTTTCTCGGCGCCGCCAACAATGAACGCGGTCTCGCATACGGCAATGGCCACGTGTACCTCGTCAGTAGATCAGGCGGAACATTCATCAGGCGGCTCGATCCCGCAACAGGCGCTGATCTTGGTGCGCTTGATACCACGGGTATTTCTGGCGGTACGTTTGCCGTTAATACTGCAGCCGTCGGCAGCGATGGTTCGATCTACGTTAACAACCTGACGACGCAGTCGACGACGTCGCCAGCAAAGGTTTATCGTTGGGCTACCGAGGTTTCCGCGCCGACTGTCGCCTATTCGGGCGATGCCGGCTTGGCTGGCTCTCGAGTCGGAGACAGCCTGGCAACCAACGGATCTGTACTGGCGCTTGGCTACGGCAATGCACCCGCCGTCACGGGAAACAATGGCTACGCGATTATCGATCCGTCCGCCGGTACAGCGACGGCGGTTGGGTTTACCGGCACACCACCGCTTGCGGGCGACTTCCGCCTCGGAATCACGTTCTCCGATTTCTCGCACGTCAT
>CAZGMU010000205.1:0-8647 GCA_964526975.1 uncultured Planctomycetaceae bacterium | reverse complement strand
GTGTGCCGACGATCGTGCGAACCATGTTGTAGAGGAAGCCATCACCGTGGACGTCGATGGTAATGTTGTGTAGGTCAGGCTGTGCCTGACATGTCTTTACACGAATGATGTCAGGCACAGCCTGACCTACAGTGACTTGCAATTCATGAATCGTGCGGATCGAGTCGGGGCGTTCGGAGCCGGCGGTTTCGAAACTGGAGAAGTCGTGGCGGCCGGTGAGCCCCTGCCCTGCCCTGTGCATAGCCACTGCATCAAGCAACTGGGGATAGTGCCAGGCATAGTGTCGTTTGAAGACGGACGGCGAGCGTGAATTGTGGATGTGGTAGCGGTAGCGTTTTCCGATCGCGTCGTAAGTGGCGTGGAATTTGTCGGGCGCGTCTTCGACCGAGACGACAGCGATGTCTTCGGGCAGTAGTGCGTTGAGGCCGCGGTGGAGGTCTTCATTGGTGAGTCGCGTTTCGGTGGCGAGGCCGACGGTTTGACCTAGCGCGTGGACGCCGGCGTCGGTGCGGCCGGCAGCCGTAATGCGAAGCGTTTCCTGCGTAAGATGTTGCCAGGTGGCTTCGATGGCGCCTTGAATGGTTGGCTTGTCGGGTTGAAACTGCCAGCCGGAGTAGGCGGTGCCATCGTAGGCGACGATCAGCTTGAGCCAACGGGTACTCATGGCTGATGTTAGAAAAGAAGATTTACCACGGAGACACAGAGGGCACGGAGGAGAAAGCCAGAGAACCGCTAATTGGTGCTAATGGGCCTCTAATAAAAGCAGGTGAGCAAAAGAAATACAATTCCTTTAGCGATCATTAGCGTCGATTAGCGGTTAAGTAATTTTCTTCGTGCCCTCTGTGTCTCTGGTGAAAATAAAATTAGTGGGGGGATTCGGCGTGGCCGCCGACGCTAAACGTTAATCGCGAGGTTAAACGGCAGCCTGGCTGCGGACGAGTAGCTCGGCGATTTGGACGGCGTTCGTCGCTGCGCCTTTGCGGAGGTTGTCGCTGACGCACCAGAAGGCCAAGCCGTTGTCGTAGGAGAGATCTTCGCGGATGCGGCCGATGAAGACGGCGTCATCGCCGTCGCAGTCGCTGGGCTTCGGATACTTGCCGTTCGGCAGGTCGTCGATCACTTTGATGCCCGGAAAGTTCTCGAACAGCTCACGGGCTTCGTCGGCCGTGATCTTACGCTCGGTTTCGACCAGGACGCTTTCGCTGTGACAGTTCGAAACCGGCACACGAACGCAGGTGGGGCAGACCTTGATCGTATCGTCGCCCAATATCTTGTGGGTTTCGTGCACCATCTTCATTTCTTCGGAGGTGTAGCCCTGGTGCTTGTGGGAGCCGATCTGCGGGATAAGGTTGAATGCGATCGGGTGAGCGAATGTTTCGTACTTATGCTCTTTGTTTTCCAGAGCGGCTTTGCTGCCATTGATGAGGTCGCGCTGGCCGCTGACGCCGGCCCCGCTCGTGGCTTGGTAAGTGCTGACGATGACACGGCGAATTTTGCTGGCGTCGTGGAGCGGTTTCAAGGCGACGACCATTTGCGTGGTCGAACAATTGGGGCTGGCGATGACGCCTTCGTGTTTGAAGGCGTCTTCTGGATTCACTTCCGGAATCACCAAAGGCACTTTGGGATCCATCCGCCAGTACCCGCTTTCGTCGACGACAACGCAGCCATGCTCCTTGGCCCAGGGAACGAAATCCTTGGCGACGGGGTCGGGAGTGCTGCCGATCGCGAGATCGATGCCCGCAAATGCTTCGGGCGTGAGCTCTTTGACCGTGTGTTTTTTGCCTTTGAATTCGATCGTGCTGCCAGCGCTGCGAGCCGAGGCCAGGAACGTGATCTGTTCGTGGGGGAACTCGCGCTCTTCGAGCATATTGCGGATGAGCTGGCCCACGGCGCCGGTCGCACCGACGATGGCAATGTGTTCAAACACAGACGGAATCTCCTCAAGCCGAATGGAAAATGGGTGCGAAGTACCGACACGCGAACTGTATATTTGGTTCGCGGAGCGCGGGCCGCCTGTTCAGTATAGGTTTTGACGGTAGTGCCGACAACGAGCACGCGGGGCTCGGTAGGACGGACAATTCTGTCCGTCTCTCGCCTACTTCGAAGAGACGGACAGGATTGTCCGTCCTACGAATGAGTCGCTTATTCGGCGGCGGCCGCTTTTGTTGCTTTGCCGACCACCGCAAGTGAGAGCCGGCGAGCGAGTGGGTCGAAAACCTTGCGGACCGTTTTGGGGGAGATAAAAGCCATGTTGCCGATGAGCATGGCCAAACCAAAAGTTGGCATACCAAGAAACAACACAATGCCACCATGGACGAAGACCGCCATCAGGAGCACCCAGGGACGCGTCAGGGCTGGCCAGACGAGGGCGCAGTAGGTGAGCTCCCAGAAGACGGTGGCGTGTGTCATGAGGTTGAGGAGCCACTCGTGACCGCCCAGCCAGGTCATGTCGAGGGACTGATATTCGTACATGGCAAAGGAGAGCCAACTAGCTTCACCCGTCACCCACGGCTCGCCTTGTAGCTTGGCGATGCCCGAAAATAGATAAATGATGCACATATGGATCTGGATCAGGCGAATGGCGAGATTGGCGGTCGAGCTAGCGGGTACTTCGGTATTGCCGTGCCGTAAACGCCACAGGCGATCGAGCGAATAGCGCGCGCCGCAGGGGCCGAAGATGAGGTAGAGCGCAAGCATGCAATTGACTTTGTCGAGGCCGAAGTAGGCTCCCGGTGTTACGCGGTTGGCGTACGAAACGGCAAATAAGTAAGCCAAGAGAGCCATCGTGCGGCTAAACAAACCGACCGTCAGCAAGAAGAAGACGACGAGGGCGACGATGTGAATCGTCCACATCAGTGTGGGGTTATGCACGTAGTTGAAGTGGGACCACATGAGGCGCGCGGCGCCTGGCGCGGGGCCGGGGCCGTCTGGGTCATTGCCCGTTACGTGGACGTCGTGCATCAACTGTTGCGGCAGGTAGCCGTTGGGGCCGAAAAAACCCACGAGATTGCTCGACCACACCAGATGGGTATAGAGGAGCATCATGCCGGCCAGCACTCGGATGGCCGAGAGAGTCGAAGGGCTGGTGGGCGTGAACCAGAACTCGTTCCACGCCTCCCAGGCTTCGTCGAAGTAACTACGAACAACTGCGATCATCGCGCGGGCTCCCAGGGGCGAGAAGCGGTATTCACGCGGATGCTTCGCCAGTTTACGGCTTGCTTCTGCGCTTCGGGCTCGAGGTTGTTGCGCGACTGGGTGGCTTCGGCCATGACTTCGAAGCCCTGGTCGTCGATGCGGCGACCCTGCATCTCGCGGGCAAAGTCTTCTTTGAAATAAGAGTAGCCACGGCTGATTGCTTCTTTAACCAGCAAACGCGAGAGCTCCTTGGCTTCGTCCGTGCGCTTTTGCTCATATAGTTGATTGACTTGATCGCGGAGAACCTTCAGCGAGTTGGCCATGTAGCTATAAGGCAGCGGCCAGTGTGCATAGCGACGGAGAACGGCGGTCTGAGCATTGGGATGCTCGCGAAGCAACTGCCGGCCGTAGGCTTCGAGATATCTTTTTTGCCAGTAATCGCGGGTGGCCTTGTCGTTGACCGGCAATTCCGACTGGTCCGCCAGCATGAAGTAGCGGTGATAGAGCAAGCGGGGCCATTGCTCTTTGCGACTGGGAAAATCGCCATGCTCGATCTCGCGGCCACTTTGGTCGAGTAGTTGGTAGCGAATGAGATGACCCGGGCCAACGTCTGGCGCGAAGAACGAATGTCCCTGGTTCATAAACGTGGCATCGAGGTACCACTGCATGGGCCAGTGCTGGGCGATTCCCAGGACGAGGCTGGAACTGGTCGGAACGCACAGAGCGGCCAGAAAAACGCCCGTGAAATGCCAGATAATGAAGATCGTTAGAAGGATTCGGACAACAAGCGCGGGGCGACCGACACGGCGCGGTCCACCTTCGCGCGGAGGGCCAGTGGGGCGCGGTTTGGGCGCTGGAGCGGGCGTCGAACCAGAAGGTGTTTTGATCGCGGCCCCTACCATGTCGCCTTACCAAACATGTTGCTAGCCGAGGACTTTTATCTTATCGGCCGGAATACTAGCGTTCGACCGGTCTTGGCGACCAGAGCAAATGAAAAACCCTCGTGCCGACCAAAGTCGGCACGAGGGGTAGTTTCCAGCGGCAATTGCCAGCGTTCACGCCGGGGGCGTTAGTTCTTGGCAACAGCCGTGCTATCGAAGTTGATCGACAACTCCTGAGCTTCGCCACCGACGAGCTTCAGGGTGCGCTCTTCGTGCAGGGTCTGGCCGTCTTTGTTGAGCTCGACGACGACCTTGTAGCCATCCCAAGTTTGGCCAGTTGCCAGGCGAGTGGTAGCGAATTGGCGAGTTTCGCCAGTTTGCTTCGTTTCGACGCCGGCCAAGGTGATCTTGGCATCGGCCGGAACGTGGATCGTCAGACTGGTCTTCACGGCAGGAGTCGACGTGGCCGAGGCAACGCTACGGGAAACAACGCGGCTGCTGGCATAATCGCCATCGTAACCGCCGTAAGATGAGTAGCTACCGCCACACGATCCACAGCTTCCAACGCTGTAGCTGCCGCAGCTACCGCCACCCCAGCTACCACAGCTTCCACCGCCCCAGCTTCCACCACTACTGCCACCCCAGCTACCGCCGCTGCCGTAGCTCACGACGTAGCCGCCGCCGTAGGAACCATACGAACCGCCATGCGATCCCCATGAGCCGCGCGAACCCCAGCTACCACCCCACGAACCGTGACTGCCACGGCCGAAAAGGTGAGCCGATGCCGAATCGGCCGAGAGCGCCAAAGCGCTGCCAACAACGAGCGCCACAAACAGATTCTTCTTCAATGTCATGTCTTGTATTCCTCCCATGTATCCGGAGATGTAAAAGGTATGGACCCTCCCCAACGAGGTGTGCCCGCCAGGCCGAGCACCCGGGTTTTAGGATACCAGCAGGAATACACAATTCAAGTAAGCTGGGTGAAATTATCCGATTTCGTAGATCGTATCGGCCCAAAGAAAGGGCGTAAAACTACGTGTTTCGTACTTTAGGAGAAGATGGAAAGGCTTTATTTGGCAGTAAGCAAAGTGGAAAAGCCAAACCCGTCGAGATGGCACTACTTCGCGATAATTGCAGGGGAAGAATGATTAAGACGTTTTGTCCTGGTACGACTCCCGGCTATCTGCATGAACTGTAGAAGCTGCGGAATCTAACGAGAAAATCGCCTGGAAGGCCCCCCTGCTCCGCCTTTGGAATCGGTGGTCTTTGAAGGAGAAATTTTTAGCCCATCGAGCGAAAGTTCACCCGTCGCGCCGAGCAAGCCGATGCGAATGATGGCTTCGCGCGCTTTGAGTGGGACGGGAACGCGGGCCGTTTCTTGCCGCCAGGGAAATGTACCGTCAAACAAGCCGACGGACTCTTCGCCCACCGTGGAGCGGCGATCATCGTAGAACGTGATGATAATGCGGGGCACGTTTTCCGGCCGGGAACCGGGGCGAATATTCTTGCCTTGAATCCAATAGTGCAAATCGAGCGCGGGCACCGCGCGGCCATTGACGGCGAAGCCTTGCAACGCATGGCAGCTTCGGCCGGGTTCTTCGTTTGCAAACGTGGCGAACTTCTTGCCATCCGGCGCGCTGGCATCGGTTTTGACTTCAAGCTGCCTGAGGTAATGCCACGCGGTTGGCTCGCCTTCATCCTCGGCATTGACTTTGATCTCTTCGAAGCTGCCGTTGAAAATCTGTGGATTGGCCGGGTCGGGTTTGATCTTGCGCTGCGACTCGGCCGCGCCGGTCATCGGCACGAAGAGCGTGGCGCGCAGAGTTTCCTTTTCGAGCTTGCCGTCTTTTTTGCGCATCAGGTAGAGCGTTTGCCGGTAGCGCTCGCCGACGGGGATGACCATCAGGCCTCCCTCCTTGAGTTGCTCGACAAGTGGCTTGGGAACCTCCTCCGGCGAGCAAGTCACGATGATCTTGTCGAACGGAGCGACCTCGGGCCAGCCTTTGTAGCCGTCGCCGGCGCGGGTGTGAACGTTCTTGTAACCGAGTCGCTTAAGAGTGCGCGTGGCGCGGGTGCTCAATTGCTCGACGATCTCGATCGAGTAGACGTCTTTCGCCAGCGGGCTGAGCACGGCGGCCTGATAACCGCTGCCCGTGCCGATTTCGAGAACCTTGTCATCGGGCTGCGGGTCGATGGCCTCGGTCATCGAGGCGACGACGAACGGCGGCGAGATCGTCTGGCTGTTGCCGATCGGGAGGGCCATATCGTAGTAAGCGCGGTCTCGATCCCCGATCGGCACGAATTCATGGCGCGGCGTGTCGCGCATTGCTTTAATAACGCGCTCGTTCTTGACGCCAGCCGCGACGATTTCCCTGTCGACCATGGCGCTGGCCATTTGACGCCAGTCTCGTAGCGGAGCGGCGGCCTGGGCCACTATAGACCAAAGGGCGATCGGCAGAAGAAGTAGCTTGCAGCGAATAGGGGTACGCATTAGGAGTATATGCCTGAGGCAGCGCTGGCGGTTTCTTGTGGTGGATGGTTTCTATCTTCTGGAATTGTATGCCGGACTGGTCGCAGGCAGCGTGGCAGTCCGGCTATGTTTTACGATTTGGTCGGCTCACAGGTTGCATTATGACAAACCTATGCGGATTTTGCCGATGTTGAAATCTTGGCTTACAATCGGTGAATATCCTAGAGGAAGTGCGACCTGCTCTTTTTCAATGTTGTTCGTGAACTTTTCTTTACGCAATCCGACGTTCTTTTTGCTGATCGTGCCGCTACTGGCGGCACGCCCCTGCGAGGCCGCAACGAGCTTTGCGGCTGGCGTGGCAACAGGCACGATTCAGAGTACCGCCATGAATGAGACATCGGGAATCGCGGCGAGTCGTATGAATGCGAACGTGCTGTGGGCGCACAACGACTCCGGCGATTCAGCGCGTGTGTTCGCGATGACGGCGGCCGGCGCCACACTCGGCACTTACTCCATTACCGGTGCAAGCGCGTTGGATTGGGAGGACATCGCGGTCGGGCCAGGACCGGTGCTCGGGGCGCAATACTTGTACTTGGGCGATATCGGCGACAACTTCGCGATCCGAGTGGGCGGCATCTCGGTCTACCGAGTAGCTGAGCCGGTGGTGAGCGACACGCAATCGCCCGTAACGACGAGCCTCTCCGGCACGGAGAAGATGACTTTCGTTTACCCGGACGGGCCGCGAGACACCGAGTCGATGTTCGTCGATCCGCAAACACGCGACATCTACTTCATCTCGAAGCGCGAGAACCCGCATCGAGTCTACCGGGCCGCCTATCCGCAGGCGACAAGCGGCACGACCACACTCGAATACGTGGCGCAATTCAATCATCCCAACTGGCTCACGGCCGGTGACATCAGCGTGAGCGGCAACGAAATCATCGTGCGCGGCACGGAAAGCAGTTCCGGGCGGCTGTTTGTGCGGCCTACTGGTGGATCGATCGCCAATGCGTTTAATTCCCCACCACTCACGATCCCCTTGCGATCCGAAATGCAAGGCGAAGCAATCGGGTTTGATCCACGCGGTTGGGGCTACTACACCACGAGCGAGGGCGCGAACCAGCCGATCTACTACTTCGACCGTCTGCCGCATGGCGATTTTGATCACAATGGGGTTGTTGATGCAAGGGACTACGTCGTATGGCGAAAAGGCCTGGGAAGCATGTACCAAGTCGCCGACTTTGATACCTGGCGATTGAATTTTGGAGCGACGGCGCCGGGAGGCGGAATGTCTTCAGAACTTGTGCCCGAACCTGCTTCGCTGGCAATGCTTATCGGGTTGCTCTTTTTGTCTCTCGTGCGACGACCCGTTGGCGATTAAACGACATACCTGGAACCAGAATGTAATCTGCGGTTGCCGCGCGGACGATTGCGGATCAGCCCCCCATGCGTATAACAATGAGAGTGATGTAGATCGGTTGGTGGAAGTGCTAACTTCTTTCCGATCGTAGCGCGTTTGGCTGTCGGCTATCGGCTATCGGCTATCGGCCAGAATTCTGAAGCATCTTTTTGCTGATAGCCGAAAGCTGATAGCCGAAAGCCTTGTCATGTCTCATCGCGCTGTTTATACCGGTTCGTTCGACCCGATCACGCTTGGGCACCTCAACGTCATCGAGCGTGGGAGCCGGCTGGTGGACGAATTGATTGTCGGCATCGGCACGAACATCGAAAAGCAGCCCCTGTTCACCGTCGAAGAACGCGTGGAACAAGTTGCGCGTGTGACGAAATCCCTCGGCAACGTGAGCGTGCAGCAGTTTGCCGGCCTGGCGGTGCAGTTTGTGCGCGAGTGTGGGGCCCGGGTCATCGTGCGCGGCGTGCGCTCGTTGTCGGATATGGACAGTGAATTCACGATGACGCTGGCCAACCGCAAGCTGGACTCGAGTATCGAGACCGTGTTTCTGATGGCGGACGAAGAGTTTTCGCACGTATCCAGCTCGCTGATCAAGCAGATCACACCACTGGCGAGCGATGAGGAGCTGGCTCGGTTTGTGCCGCGCGAGATCATTCCTGACTTGCGGGCAAAGTTGCCGAGTCCGTAGCCGTGGGGCGCAGGAGAACTGCAAAGTAGTTTTTGCCGAACTGTCGGAGCAGGAAGGTCGTA
>CAZGMU010000204.1:0-8679 GCA_964526975.1 uncultured Planctomycetaceae bacterium | reverse complement strand
GAAGTCGATGCGATGTGTAACCGCGTGATCTTTATTAATGAAGGACGACTCATCTTCGACGGCACGCCGGCCGAGATGGGCGCTAATAAGGATCTCAGCGAGCGGTTCTATCAATTGACGAGAGCAAGTTGAACCAAAGTAAGTAGCCACGAAAAACACGAAGAGCCACAAAAAGAAGAATGGGAACACTTCTTCGCTAATCAACATTAATCTGAATTAGCGGAAGATCGGAGTTCATCTGCCTGAATTTTCTCTTCGTGCCTTTTTGTGTTTTTTGTGGCTTCCTCAGAATTAAAAAGACGATTCACAATCGGAAGTTTTCCGCGATGAACTGGACTGTACTAAAGGCGATCTTTCGCCGTGACTTTGTCAGTTACTTTTCGAATCCGACCGGATACGTATTCATTTGCGTGTTCGTGATGCTAAGTGCGATGGCGGCGTTCTGGCCGGCCGGGTTCTTCAGCAACAATCTGGCCAACCTGGACCAGCTCAACCAGTGGATGCCGTTCATTCTGCTGGTCTACATCCCGGCGATCACGATGAGTGTGTGGGCCGAGGAGCGGCGTCAGCATACCGATGAGCTGCTGCTCACGCTGCCGGCGAGCGATATGGACGTGGTGATCGGCAAGTTCCTGGCCAGCGTGGCGATCTATACGGTCGCGCTGTTGTTCTCGATGTTTTCGATCTACCTGGTGTTCATGTACGGGCTCGGCTCGCCCGACTTTGGCTTGTTCGTGGGCACGTTCATCGGCTACTGGTTCGTCGGACTGGCGATGCTTTCGATCGGCATGGTGGCTTCGTTTCTGACGAACAACCTGACGGTCGGCTTTATCCTGGGCATGGTCTTCAACGCGCCGCTGGCGATGTTCGGCGTGGCCGACGTGATCATCAAGAACCCGGCGCTCGCGCAATCGCTGAAGCGTTGGAGTGCGCTGGAGCAGTTCCGCGATTTTTCGCGCGGCGTGATCAGCCTGAGCGGGATCACGTACTTCGTGATCATCGCGGTGGTGATGCTCTATATTTGCATGGTGCTCATCGGCCGCCGGCATTGGAGCGGGCGCGAGGAAGAGAAGTCGATGTGGCTCCACTACACGACCCGCGCGCTGGGTCTGGCGGCGCTGGCGATCGGAGTGAATCTGTTCCTCTCGCATCACAATCTGTGGTGGATGGACGTTACGAGCGAGAAGATCAACAAGGTGTCGCCGCGCACGGTGGAGCTGATTCAAAAGGTGCGCGACAATAAGGACATCAAGTCGATCAAGATCGACGCGTATGTGAGCCCGCAAGTGCCGGCCGAATACGCACCGCAGAAGCTCAACTTCCTCTCGACGCTGAGTGAGCTGAGCTCGCTGAGCGGCGGGAAGATCAACGTCGACGTGCATGAAGTCGAAAACTTCAGCGAGGAAGCCAGCAACGCGGAGAAGGCGTATGGCATCGCCCCGCGTGAGGTGGTGACGGTCGATCGCGGCGCGCATACGAAGCAGGAAATCTACATGGGCGCGGCGTTCACGTCAGGCCTCGATCGCGTGGTGCTGCCGTTCATTGATAAGGGGTTGCCGATCGAATACGAATTGGTTCGCTCGATCTGGACCGTGGCTCAGGAGAAACGGAAGAAACTGGGCATCGTGAAGACCGACGTGCCGCTGTTCAGCGGGTTCTCGATGCAAGGGCCGACGCCGGAGTCGAAGCTGGTCGAGGAGCTTAAGAAGCAGTACGACGTGGTCGAAGTCGATGCGTCGAAGCCGATCAAGGATAAGTATGACGTGCTGCTGGCGATTCAGCCGTCTGGCTTGTCGCCCGAGGCGATGGGCAATTTCGTGGCGGCGGTGAAGAGTGGTCAGCCGACGGCGATTTTCGAAGACCCGTTCCCGTGGCCGCCGGGCGGCGACGTGGTCGGCACCGCGCAGCAGAAGCGTCCCGGTGGCGGCGGCATGATGGGCATGTTCGGCGGCGGTGGACCGCCAGAGCCGAAAGGCGATATCTCGCAGTTGTGGAAGCTGCTTGGCGTCGCGATGTATGGCGATGAAATCGTGTGGCAGGATTACAACCCGGAAAAGAAGATGGGCAACGTTTTGCTGCCGGAGTTCGTGTTCGTCGATTCCGATTTGACGACGCAAGGCACGCCTCATCCATTTGACCCGGATGATCCGATCTCGTCCGGCTTGCGACAGGTGCTATTCCTGTGGCCCGGATCGTTCCGCCCCGAGGGCAACACGAAGCTCGACTTCAAGCAACTTGCCGTTACAGGTCGCAAGACGGGCACGGTGCGGTATCAGGATCTTGAAAGCGGCATGCGATCGGGGCAGATGATGAACATCAACCGCATTACGACGCAAGAGCCATACATCATCGCAGCCCATATTACGGGCAACGTGATGGCCGACTCCGAGCCATATCTCTCGGGCAAAGACAAGGATAAAGACGCGAAGAACGACAAGGGCGCGCCGGACGCGAAAGACGGCAAGGCAGCCGAAGGCAAAGACAAGAAAGACGCCAAGGAAGACGATGCGCTCGCGGGCAAGGAGCCGGAGAAGACGAAGCTCAACGTCGTGCTCGTGGCCGATATCGACTGGATTCTCGCGCCGGATATCTATCGCATTCGCGAAGCGGGGCACGATCAAGACAACCCGGACGATATCGATTTCAAGTTCCAGAACATTCCGTTCGCGTTGAATATCATCGACTCGCTTACGGGTGACAAGGACGCCAGCTTCATCGACCTGCGGAAGCGTACGCGAACCCATCGCACGCTGGCCAAGATCGAAGAGGCGACCGAGGAGCAAAGCAAGCAGGCGCTTAAGGAGCAGTCCGACTTTTACACCGAGGCCAAGAACAAGATCGACACGGCCAAGGACGAGTTTCGCAAGAAGATCACCGATCTGGAAGGGCGAACCGATCTGGACCCGCGCGTGAAGGAGCAATTGCTTGAGCGCGAGCGGATGCGACTGGAGAGCAGCCTGAATTCGCAAATCAGCACGCTAGAGAAGGACCGCAACAAGAAGGTGAAGGAAAGCGAGCGCGAGCTGGCGAGTACGATCCGCAGCGTGCAGGATCGGTACAAGCTGCTGGCCGTGCTGCTGCCGCCGATTCCGCCGATTTTGTTGGCGTTTTTCGTCTTCTTCCACCGCCGCAAGGCGGAGCAGGAAGGCGTCGATACAAGACGGTTGCGGTTCGGGCGCGTGCCCGACGAGGCGCGCGAAAAGGTTGCTGCTAAGTAACGTTTTAAAAACAAAGACTTAACCACAGAGACACAGAGGACACGGAGAAGACATATAAGAAACCGCAGATGAACGCGGATAAGAGCAGGATGATTGTGCCTTGGATTCTTAATTCTTATCGGCGTCCATCTGCGTTTATCTGCGGATAAAATTCCGCTCTGTGATCTCTGTGTCTCTGTGGTAAATCATTCTGGCCGCTAGAGCGGCGGAGCTATAAGCGATGAGTGAAAATGCAAAGACAATAACGTTCCTTGTGGTTGGACTCGTGGCGGTTGCCTTGGGGCTTGCCACGGCGCCAAAGTCGGCCGAGCTCGACAAGGATACGCTTGTCGGAAAAAACCTGACTGATAAGTTCAGCTCGCCGGAGCTAGCGAAGCGGATGCGGATCGTGCGCTATGATCAAGACAACGGCAAACCGCGCGAGTTCGAGGTAGCCGAGCGGAGCGGGTTGTGGTCGATTCCGTCGAAGGACAACTACCCGGCCGACGCGGCGCGGCAGATGGCCGAGGCGGCCAACTCGCTGATGGATCGGAAGATTCTCGGCGTGGTGAGCAACAACGCGGGCGAGCATGAGCAGTATGGCGTGATCGACCCGATGCAATCGAAGATCGATCCAGGGCAGCAAGGGATCGGCACACGGGTAACGATGTCGGACGAGGGCGGCAAGCCGGTCGTCGATTTGATCGTCGGCAAATCGGTGCGCGATGCCGAGAACCAGCGCTATGTGCGCGTGGCCGGGCAGGATCTGGTGTACGTGATCGAGATTGATCCATCGAAGCTCTCGACGAATTTCGAAGATTGGATCGAGAAAGATTTATTGAAGCTCCACGTGCAAGACTTGGAGAAGGTGAAGATCAAGGATTACACAGCCGAGCTAGTGCCCATGATGACGCCCGAAGGGCCGCGATTCCGGCCAGCGTGGGACCCACACTCGGAGATGACGCTCGAGTACGCTGAGTTGCCTCAAGCGAAGTGGACGGCGGAAAAAATCCGCGTCTTCGACCAAAGCAAGAACGACCATGTGGACTACACATTGGCGGCTGATGAAGAGTTGAACGAAGAGGCGCTCAACGCGCTCAAGAGCGCGCTGGAAGACTTGAAGATTGTGGATGTGGTGCATAAGCCGCAGGGCTTGAGCAACGATCTCAAGGCAGGCCAGGATTTCATGAAGAACGAGGAGCGACTCCGTCAGTTGGCCTCGAAGGGCTTTACGCCCGCCATGCTGAAGGAAGGCGGAACGCTGGAGCTTGTTTCGAGTGACGGCGAGGTGGATGTCACAATGAAGGATGGCACGAAGTACGTGCTGCGATTCGGCAATCTGACAAACGTGGCGGGCAACGGTCAGGAGAAAGAAGGGAAGGCAGCGGCCAACGAAGGCAAGGCAGGCGAAAAAGACGCCAAGGGCGGCGAGAAGAACGACGTGCATCGTTACTTGTTCGTGATGGCCGAGTTCGACAAGAGCGCGATCAAGCGGCCCGAGTTGCAGAAACTGCCCGAGTTGCCAGCCGATAAACCGGCCGAGCCCGCGGCGGAGGAGAAGCCCAAGGAAGATGCGGCGGCTAAGGCGCCCGACAAGCCGGCGGATGACGCCGCGAAGAAGGATGAACCGGCTGCTGAGAAGAAAGAAGATGCAGCCGAAAAGACGGCCGACGACGCGGCCGCGAAGACCGACGATACAGCGAAGAAAGACGACGCCACGAAGCCAGAAGAACCCGCTGCCAAGGATGATGCCACGAAGAAGGGCGAAGAAGCCAAGAAAGACGATGCAGCCAAGAAGGGCGCCCCGGTTCCCGACAAGGAGACCGAGAAGATCATGGCTGAGCGCAAGGCCATTGAGGCTGAGAATCAGAAGAAGATGGCCGATTACGAGGCGCTCGTGAAGAAAGGCCAGCAGAACGTGAAAGACCTGAACCTCCGCTTCGGCGATTGGTACTTTGTCGTGAACGACGATGTGTTTCAGAAGATTCGCTTGAGCAAGGATAAGGTCGTCAAGAAGAAGGGTGCGAAAGAAGGCACCGAAGGAGCAGCTGACCAGCCGGGCGCGCCGCCGATCGGTATTCCGGGATTGCCTTCGATTCCAGGTGTAACGCCGGGTGCGCCGAAGTAAGCTGCGTTGGTAGCTGAATTCACAAGAATTCGGCTTCGTGGTGTGCGTCCGAATTCTTGCGGATTCGGCTACATCTATGATAACCGCGCGTTATCTTTGCGGCCTCTCTAGCTCGGGGCGATGGGCTTTCTTGCGCAGCCAGTTGAGCGAGCGCCAAACGGGCGGGCGGGTGGCCAGCCAACGCTCGAGTCGAAACTTGCCGGGGAAGTTCATCAGGATGACGCCCAGGAAAATCGCCAACAAGCCTTGTCCCGGCAACACGAGCATGGCGATGCCGGCGAGGACCAGAATCAGGCCCAGCAAATTCTTGGCGACAAGATAGATCGGCCGCAACGCCGGGTGCTGTTCCCATACATTGAGCGGCCGGCGCTTCTTACCAGTGAAATAGTCTGTTGGCAGGTGGACAACGGCCCAGCCGATGGCGATGGGCGTGAGCAGCACGAGCGCGAGCGACGCGCTGAAGATACACCAGAGGAGTGTTTGGTGTGACTTGGCCCAATCGAGTGCGTCGGTGATCCAATCCATTTCGTTTTTTGTGGGAACCGTCGGCTTCCGCCGAAGGCTGGGTGGATTTTTTGTTTGGAGGTGTTAGTTCGCGATCGCTTCGCCCAGTGTGCGGAGCGATTCGAGCGTGTAGATGCCGGTGTCGTGGCCGTCGCTGAAGTCGATCGAGTAGGCGTAATTGCCGACGGGTTTCATTGCGGTGATGCGAAGTGGTTGGGCTTGTGCCGTGGTGATGATGGGGAGTTGCAGTGGAGAGGGGGGCGGTGCATTGCGCTCCTCCCGGCAGGTGGCGCAGGGGCATTTATCGCGTAGTTCGCGGAACGTGTACTCGCGGATCTGGGCGTCGCTCCAGGTGATGCGGAGGCGATTGTTGGGTGTGAGCTCGAGTTTTGTCGGCGTGGCGGGCATAGGAAGATTTTAGAGGGGGAGGGTGGGAGAAGGGGAGTGGATGTTTGGTTGCGTCTGATATTCTATACTCCCTCTCTCCCCGCCTCCCCCTCTCCCCCTCTCGCCTTCTCTCGTTCGTCGACGAATCGTCGGCCTTTGCCTTCGAAGCGGGGGAGCGACATCGCCGATACGCAGCGGACGTCGATCTTGAGGCCCAACTTGAGTTGCAGCTCTTGCGCGATGCGGGCCGGTTGCTCTAGGTGATCTTCGACTTCAATGAGAAGCTCGTCCATCGCGCCATGCTTGCGGGCGGTGATGCGATACTCGACGACTTCGGGAAACGTGTGCAGGAGTTGTTCGATTGCGGTGGGATAGATGTTCATGCCGCGAACGATGAGCATGTCGTCGGCGCGGCTAAGGATGCCTCCTTCGAGAAAGACGAAACGGCTCTCGTCGTTTGTACGCCATGTTGGTCGGACAATGTCGCCCGTACGATAACGAATAACCGGGGCGCCGGTGCGGCCGAGCGTCGTGAGGATCAGGTGTGAAAGCTCGCCGTCATTGGCCGTATGACCTGTTTCGACAGAGACGAACTCGGCCAGGAACTGCGACTCATTAATGTAGAGGCCACGACCTTCGGCGTCGGCAAAACCCCAGGGGCCGACTTCGGTCGCGCCGGCGTGATCGAAGAGGCGAGCGTTCCAGGCCGATTCGATGCGGCCGCGCGTGCTCGGCGCGCTGCCGCCCGGCTCGCCGGCGACGATGATTTTCTCGACGGATAGCTCGCCGAGGTTGATGTTATTCTCGGCGGCGACTTCGGCGAGGCGCATTGCGTAGGTGGGCGTGCAGCAGACCGTCGTGACTTTGGCCTGATGGATCAACTCGAGGCGGGCCAGGCTAGAGAGGCCGCCGCCGGGAATGACCAACGTGCCACGAGCGACCAGTGAATCGAACGCACTCCAGAAACCGACGAACGGGCCGAATGAAAACGCGAGCAATGCGCGATCGGCCGCGGTGACTCGTGCGGCGTCGAGGACGTATTGCCAGGCTTCGATCCACCATTGCCAGTCGTCGGCCGTATCGAGCACGACGAGCGGCCGGCCGCGTGTGCCCGAGGTTTGGTGGCAGCGAACATAACGCTCGATCGAGTAGGTGCGATTGGTCGCGAAGGGCTCGCTATCGGAGGCGGGTTGCAATTCTTGCTTGTTGGTCGTGGGCAGTTCGGAGAGTTGCTCAAGGCTGACGAGCTGCGCTGGGCTGGCAGCCAGCTTGCGGCGATAGAGGTTGTTATGCGCGCGAACTTCAGCGAGGAGGGCATTGAGCTTCGCGAGTTGCAGTTGAGAGAGCGCGGCGCGATCGAGTTGTTGGATGCGCCGGCGATCGTCGAAGGTGGTGGAGTGCATGCGGAGTTGTGGTGAAGAGGCAGTAGGCGAGTAAGCGGCGGAGCTTGCTCCGCGCGGGGCGAGCCCCGTCGCTAAAGGGTAGTTGTTTAATTTTTGGCGGGTTCGCCGATGCAAATGAGCGAGTTTTCAGTGCGAAGGTATAAGCGGCCGTTGGCCACCGCGGGCGTGGCGTGGCATTGTTCGCCGAGCGAGTTGCGGGCCAAGACCTCAAATTTGCGATCAGCGGCCAGGACGATCACATCGCCATTGCGGGCCACGACGAAGATCCGATTGCCGACGCGGATCGGCGAACTGTGAAAGTCGCCGCCGAGACGCTGGCGGTAATTTTGCTTGCCGGTAGCGAGATCGACGCAAGTGATCGTGCCGCGGTCTTGCAACAAAAAAAGCAAATCCCCGGCGACGACGGGCGTCGGCACTTGCGGAATGCCTTTGTCGAGGTGATAAACCTCTTTCGTGACGGCGCCATCTGGCCGGGCGGCGATCAGCGATTTACCGGTGCCGCCCTGGCCGCTGGAGACAAACACCATTCCATCGGCCACGATCGGCGAGGCGACGCACCGTTGCGTCAGGCCCTCTTTCAATCCTTGCCAGACGACTGCGCCGGTCTTTGCGTTGAGTGCCGTGAGACCCGAGGCAGTGCTTATGGTAAGCAGAAGTTTGTCTTTGGCGGCCGGGTCGAGGAGGCACGGAGTCGAAAATGAAGTGACGCCCGACTCACGTGGGATATGCCAACGGATCTCGCCGGTTTTGCAATCGAGGGCGACGATGGAGCTTTCGGCTTCGCTATCGTTGACAACGTAGACGAGGTCGTCGACGACAACCGGCGATTTTCCGAAGCCATGTCGTTCCTCGAACGGACCGATGTCCCGATGCCACGCTTCGTTGCCGTCGTGCGAGAGAGCGGTGAGGATCACGCGCTCCTCCTTGAGCCACAGCAAGTAGAGAAAGTCGACATCGACAGCCGGCGTGCTCGAGGCGTAGCTGTTGAGGTCATTCATTCGATAGGAGCCGGCGTCGAATTGCTTCTCCCAAAGGGGCTTGCCGGTTTGAGTGTCGTAGG
>CAZGMU010000203.1:0-8694 GCA_964526975.1 uncultured Planctomycetaceae bacterium | reverse complement strand
TGTGGATCTACACAGGCCTACCTAGAATGGCCTGTTCGCCGCGTTTGCCGTGGCGCTGGCGTCGAGATTTTGGTCCACGCCAATCGTGCGCGGCAAGCTCAAGTTCCTATTCGACGTAGTTCGAACTACTCGGCGGCCATCTGTTGCGACCGGGATAATCGGAAAGCGACGGAAACGCGCTTGCCGGTCGTTGTTGCCTCGCACACTTTCCCGCGCCACGCACGAATGGCCAATGTCTGTTGCCACGAAGAATGTCGCTGTTTTTGGTTCGACCGGGAGCATCGGCAGAAATGCCTTGGAAGTGATCGCGGCCAGCGCGGGGCGACTGAACGCCGTGGCGTTGTCCGCGTATGGAAAGTTGGACTTGCTCTTGGAGCAGTCGCAGCAGTTTCGTCCTCGGTGGGTGATTGCAGCGGATGAGGAGTCGGCCAATCGATTCGATTGGTCGGCGCTTCCGCAGGGAACCGAATTGCTCGTAGGCTCGGCCGCCCTCGGAGAGGTAGCGGCCGCGCGCGAGGTGGATGTCGTGTTGGCCGCGATCGTCGGCAGCGCGGGGCTGCGTAGCACCTGGGCAGCGATCGAGGCCAAGAAGACCATCGCTTTGGCGAACAAAGAGACATTAGTAATGGCTGGCGGGCTCGTGAGTCGGTTGGCGGCTAAATCGGGCGCCACTATTTTGCCGGTCGACAGCGAACACAGCGCGATTTTCCAGGCGATGCAGGCCGGGCGGCACGATGAAGTGCGGCGAATTATCCTCACAGCCAGCGGCGGGCCGTTTCGCCAGTTGTCGCTCGATGAGATGAAGCAAGTCACGATCGAAGACGCCTTGAATCATCCTACTTGGGACATGGGGCCCAAAATCACAATCGATTCGGCCACGATGATGAACAAGGCGCTGGAGATCATTGAATCGCGGTGGCTGTTCAATCTGACGGCTGAGCAAATCGAGGTGGTGATTCATTCCCAGTCGGTGGTTCATTCGTTTGTGGAATTTGTCGATGGCTCGGTGATTGCCCAAATGGGGCCGCCTGATATGAAGCTGCCGATTCAATACGCACTGGAGCACCCACACCGACAGAAGGGGATCGCGCCGCGAGTGGATTGGCGTGAGCGGTGGCGGCTCGATTTCGAACCGGCCGATCCGGAGCGTTGCCCGGCGTTGGCACTTGGCTATGATTGTGCGCGCCGCGGGGGAACGAGCGGCGCCGTGCTCAATGCGGCAAATGAGGCGGCCGTAGAAGCCTTTTTACAGGGTGAGCTACACTTTACAGAGATTATTCCGGCTTGCCGAAGCGTGCTGGAGGCACACAACTTTGACCCCGAACCCACGCTCGAAGAGCTTGAAGATCTCGACCGCTGGGCCCGTGAGGAGGTAGCACGTTGGGTATGCACTTGATGGGAATGATCGAACTGTCCGCCATCCTGTCGTTGGCCTGGATTATTCTGAAAGTCGCCATCGGCTTGGGGGCGGTGATCTTCGTCCATGAGCTGGGCCACTTTCTCGTGGCCAAGGCTTGTGGTGTCAAATGCGAAAAGTTCATGATCGGCTTCGACATCGGTGGCTACAAAATCGCCAAGCGCTACGGCGAAACCGTGTACGGCATCGGCATTCTTCCGCTGGGTGGCTACGTGAAGATGCTGGGGCAGGATGACGATCCAGCCCACATCAAAGAACAGATGGAGAAGTCGCAGGTCGACGAGAACAATGCCAACGCCAAGGCCATCAAGGGGCCAGACGGTGAAACGTATTACGTCGATCATCGCAGCTACCTGGCGAAGAGCGTGCCGCAACGGATGGCGATCATTTCGGCGGGCGTGATTATGAACGTGATCTTCGCGTTCATCTTTGCCGTGATCGCGTATGGGATGGGAGTTCCTTATCGACCGGCGGTTGTTTCGGAAGTGGTGCCGGGATCGCCGGCGTTTCAAGCCGACATTCGGCCGGGGGACGAGATCGTAAAAATTGGGAATCGCACCAATCCGACCTTCGTTCAGTTAATGAGTAGCGTGACATTGGGCGACCTCGAACACGGCATCGACACGCAGGTGCGGCGAGCCAGCGACGGGCAGGTCGTAAACGTGCTGCTCAAGCCAGATCCGAATTCAGGCCGGCTGGCGACGATCGGGCTGGCATCGCCCCTCTCGCTGACCGTTGCGGGGCATCCTGAGAACTCCCCCGTGACTAATGCCAAGCTGGTCAAGCCACCGGCCGGGCAGATCGCCGAAGATCAAGCCAAGATTTTGGCTGGCGACGAAGTCGTTCAGGTGGGCGATGTTGCGGTAAAAGACTTTCCGGCATTTTCGGCTCAATTGGCGGAGCAACCCGAGAAGCCTCTTTTGGTCACGATTCGTCGTGCGGTGAAGCAAGCAGGAAAGGCAAGTGGCCAAGAGGCGACGGATAGCAAATCGGCTGAACCAGAAGAGTTCACCTTCGAGGTTCCCGCGCAACAGCTTCGCCGCTTCAATTTCTCGATGAAACTGGGGCCAATTACATCGGTGCGGAATAATTCGCCGGCCGCCAAGGCCGGCTTGCTTGCCAACGATCAGATTGTGCAAGTCGACGGCAAGAAACTCGGCGAAGGCGGCAGTCCGCAGGAAACGTGGGACGGCGAAACGCTCCCTGACTATTTGCGCCGCGCGGCCGCCGCCGGCCGCGAAGTGGAATTCACAATCGAAAGATCCGCGGCTGGCGCTGCCGCGCAAGAAATGAAAATTCGCGTGAAGCCTGAACTGGCCATGCTGATGAACTCGGCCCCACGCGCGCCGGGCGCGCCGATGGCATCCAACGAGATCGGCATCGCGTACCAGCTTCAGAACGAAATCGCGCTGGTTGTCCCCGATTCGCCGGCCGCAGCGGCAAAAGTGGAGCCTGGAGACAAGGTGCTGCGGGCAGAGTTTATTTTTCCGGCCGACAAAAAAGACGGTGAATCGCCAGAGCCGTTAGTTTTGAAATTTGTGCCCGATCCGCCTAGTGGGTTTGGGCAGTTGTGGCAAAAGGTTTTTGGCAGCGCGCCCGTCAAGCGAGAACGCCTCGAATGGCCGCGATTGATCGACTCGTTGCAATTCGTTCCGGCAGGGACCGAGGTGGAGCTGACCTTGCAACATGGCGATGCCGCGCCGCGCCAAGTCAAGCTGGCGCCAGTCATCGATGATCAGGCATTTGTTGCCGCGCGTGGCTTCTGGTTCAAGCCGGTCGAGCGAGTCCGCCAAGCCGCGACATTTGGCGAGCAAGTGCGCTACGGCTGGGACGAGACGACCGATGCCTTATCGATGGTGTTCCGTTTCCTGCGAAAAATTGGTGGGCAGGTTCCGGTCTCGGCGCTCGGTGGCCCCGTGACGATTGCAAAAGCAGCCGGTTATTCTGCGTCCGAGGGGATTTCTTCGCTGCTGATCTTTCTGACGATGCTCAGTGCAAACCTGGCTGTGCTGAATCTGATGCCGATTCCGCTCTTGGACGGCGGTCACCTTGTGTTCTTGGCTTATGAGGGCCTCCGCGGCAGGCCGGCGAACGAGAAGTTCGTCGTCGCCCTCCACACAGTGGGCTTCTTGTTCATCGTGAGCCTGATGCTGTATGTGCTTGCGCTCGATCTGAACATCATTCCGCGCAACTTGTAGGTCCGCCGAGCCGAGGCGGACCTGTAATGGATATTGCGGATTCAGATGGTAGCGTGTGCCAACAGGGCATAACGTATTGGGGTGCCGCTCGGCTCGCGGCACCTACTAACCGGCGGCGGGGCGGCCGCTACGGCCGGCGACGACGCGCTTTTGGACGTCTGTCTCCAGAACGCCGAACGCCTGTTCGTGCCGTTGGACCGACATGTGGAGCGCTTGGAGCATCCGCTTGGCGGTGAAGTAGTTCACCACGATCCGCTGCTTCACGTCGACCGGCTCGGTCGGCACGCCGAACGGCTGGGCGTTGAGGCCGAAGTCGAGAATCAGCTCTTCCGGAGTGCCGGTGACACGGCAGAAGTTCGCGTAGAGCGAAATCGCGTGTTTATCGGTGACTTCGACGCGCTGCGCCTGTTGGGCTGGTTGCGGAGCGGCTGGAGTTTGTTCGCCATCTTCTTCTTGATCGGCCACGATAATTCCCCTTACATAAAGCAGTGTTGATTCGTCGGTTCGTAATGTCGATGGGTGAACCGACTTGTAATGTACGTTGTTTTGGCCGGGGCAACCACCCATGAATTAACCAAGTTGGCACTTAGCCGGACCGCCACGCGTTTCGGGACCCGGCAAGCGTGGCTCGCCGGCTATTGGGAGCGCGATGTAATCATTTGCCTTAGGGATGACTCAAAAACAACTTCGGCGGATAGGATTCACCACGGAGACACGGAGGACACAGAGAAGACAGAAATAGAGACAGAAGAACACGAGTCGTCACGAATCTATGCGAATCAATAAAATCATGAATGAGGAAAAAATAGCCTCCTTCTTTGATTGTTGATATTAGCCGGGATCAGTGAAGATTCGTGTTCCTATCCTCCTTCGCTTTCTTCTCCGTGCCCTCCGTGTCTCCGTGGTTATTCCGAAATATGGGGAAGTTATTCTTGAGGCGTTCCTTAGTCCTCATCCGCTTCTTGGCGAATGCTGAGGATCACGCTTTCTGAATCGTTGCCGGGCGTTGCATAACTTGCTGCCTTGCGCAGCTCCAGATCGCGCATCTGGCCATGATGGCGGGCTTCGTTTCGTTCTTCGACCCAGGAAGGACCTTTGATCATGAGCAGTTGGTCGAAAGCGCCCCAGTGAGGCTTCAGCCAGGTGAGTGCTTTAGCCAGCGGAGCCAGGCCACGGGCGACTAGCGTGTCGAACGTGGTGACTTCCAGAACATCTTCAACACGATTCGGGAAAACTCGAACGGACAGACCGAGCTCGGCCACGATCGCATCGACGGCGCGGGCTTTTTTTTGCGTCGAGTCGCAAAGGTTTACGACCAGATCGGGGCGCAAAATCGCGATCACCACTCCCGGTATGCCGCCGCCCGTGCCGACATCGAGCACCCGTTCCTCTTGTTCGAGCAGCTTGCTCAGTTCGTAGCTATCGAGCATGTCGCGGCCGACGAACTTTTCGAGTGTCGTGTGGCGGGTGAGGTTCATCCGCTCGTTCCATGTCCATAGCAGGCGGCGGTAGAGGTCGAGTTTTTCGGCCTGCTCGTCGGTCACCGCGATTTGCAGGGCGGCCAATTGTTCCTTCAGCGCGTCGACTTGCGGCGGTATGTGATCGGCGGGCGTATCCACGGTAGGTTGACCTCGAACGTTGGGCGGCGATAATCCGGGGCATTGTAGCAGGCACGCAGCGTATGCCGTAGCAGCCCACGTAAATGCTTTTGTCTTCTTCATTAATTTCGTTTACGGCACACCGACTGTGCCAACTATGATGGCCCACGCATCCAATCAGTTTGTTACGCTCGCGCGCGACTCGAATCAGGCTCGCGGGATCGCTCAATATGCCCTCGATATGGTTCAGGGGCGTTATTCAGGGCCGAGCGATGCTGTCCTGGCGAAAGTCGAGCAATTTCATCTCGATAGCGTGGCGTGTGGCGTTAGCGCCTTGGCTGCGCAGGCGAATGCGCCGGCGGTGCTGCGGCGCGAAGCACTTGAGTATCCCACGCCGGCTGATCGTGGCGGCGTGCCGATGTTTGGGAGCACGGTGGCGGTCGCGCCGGAGAAGGCTGTGCTGGCCTGTTCATCGGCGGTCCGCGAGTGGGACTCGAACGGCACCAATTTCGGCTATAACCCCGCGCGAAATGCCACAGCGGGCGAATTTGGCCACAACGATTTTTATCCGGTCGCGATTGCCGCGGCACAAATCACGGGAGCGAATGGCCGGCAGACGCTCGCCGGCATGGCGACGCTCGACGAAATTCGTGGCCGATTGGCAGAAGTGTTTGCACTCAAGAATTATAAGATCGACCATGTTGTTCACGGGGCGATTGCCTCGGCCGCTGTCTATGGGGCGATGCTCGGCGCGACGGTCGATCAAATCGAATCGGCCATCGGGCTGGTGGTCGCACACTACATTCCGTTTCGCGCGATTCGCCACGGGCACCAACTTTCCGATTCGAAGGGCGCCTCGGCCGCGATCAGCACCGAGGTAGCCGTGCTCAGTATGCGGCGAGCCATGCGCGGGTTTATCGGGCCCGCCGATATCTTGCGTAATCCACAAGCGGTTTTCTGTCTCTTCGAGAAGCCTACAAAGCCGGAGAGCAGCCCGTTTGATTTGTCGTTAGCCACCGCCGGCGACGACTTCGCCGTGATGGGAATGCATTTCAAGTTGGGGCTGTACGAACATCAATCGGCCGGCGCGATTCAAGGCGTGATCAGCATGATCGAAGCCGAGCCGAAGCTGCTCGACGACCCAGAGCAATTACTCGATTTGCGAATTCAGATCTACGAACCGGCGTTTAGCATTATTGGCGACCCGCACAAGCGCGACCCGCGCACTCGGCAGAGCGCCGACCATTCGATGGTCTATATCATCGCCACGCTGTTGCGGAAAGCGTATGAAGCACGTCGTGCCGGTTGGGACGGGCAAGGCGGTTGGCAGAAGCTGATGCTCGCGCCGGCCGACTATGCGGAAGACGAGTCGGCATTGTTTCACCCGCTCACACGCCGGCTGATGCGGCAAATCGATTTCCAGCATGGCGGCCCTGAGTACGATCGCCGTTATCCGGACGGAATTCCCACCTCGGTCGAGATTTCACACGCCAAGCTGGGACAACTGTCGAGCGGATTGGTAATGTACCCGCAGGGGCACGCGCGGGCGGACGCGAGGGAGTTGCCAGCGCTGTTGGCTCACAAATGCCGGTTGCTCTTAGGTGAGGCGGTCGACGATGTCGACACGTTCGTGGAACGTTTTGCGAACCTGCGAGATAGAAATCAGCACGACATCAAGCAGTTGTATGATTTCCGAATCAGGGAGATTACCGGATAGCGACCGCAGCAACTACTGTTTCATCTGCTTTATCAGTTTGTCGTATTCAGCGTGTGGTCCGATCCAAAACCAGTGGATGGTATCGCTTTCTACAAGCCCAAGGGCGCGCCAGCCGATCCCCACGCGAACTGAGTAGAGTGCCTCGTGATGATGGATTGGCTTGAAGTGAAGGCTGGGGTGATTGGGATTGGAACGCCAAAGGCAATAATTTTTTCGGGCCTTGGCGTTTACGGCATCTGGCAAGCGGCCGAAGCACTCGACGAAGTCTTCCGTAACGCGCGACTTCAAAGCTCGTCGATCCCTTTGTCTCGGACGCGGCCTTCCCGAATATCGTCTCGCACCTTATTCGCGATGCGAGACAACTCATTCTGAGAATTTGCAAATGCCGATTCCCATTTGGCGTCGTCGGAAAGTTCTTCGAGGATAAGTGCAGCCATCGCGTCCTGATCCGAATCGGGCAGCTTTTGAAGCTCGGTGATCGCTTGTTGCAATAACTGCGTCATATCTACTTTTCGCCCTTCGTCCAATCGCGCCGTCCGCGTGAGCTAGGGATGTTCATCGCCTTGCGGTATTTGGTCACCGTTCGGCGGGCGACGTCGATGCCAGCTTTGCCAAGCTCTTCGACGATGGCGTCGTCCGATAGTGGCGCTTTCTTATCTTCATTGTCGACGATTTCCTGCAGCTTGATGCGAACGCGGTCCCAGGCGACTTCTTCGCCGTCGGCCGTGGTGGTGCCGCCGACGAAGAATCGCTTGAGCGGGAAGATGCCACGGGGCGTTTGAATCCACTTGTCGTCAACGGCCCGGCTGACGGTCGTGACGTGAACGCCGACCTTATCGGCGATTTGCTGCATCTTGAGCGGCTCGATGTGATCCGGGCCTTCGTCGAGAAACTTCGTCTGGTGGTCGACAATCGCTTGCGACACGCGCGTCAGCGTGCTGCGGCGCTGCTCGATCGACTCGATCAGCCACTGGGCCGAGTTGATCTTTCGCTTGATGTACTCTCGCGTTTCGGCGTTCGTGCCTTCATCGCGGAGGAGCTTGCGGTAGTACGGGCTGATGTAGAGATTCGGAAGTTGTGTGTCCTCCAACCGTACCTGGTAGTTGCCTTCGTCGTTTCGCTCGACGAACACATCCGGCGTCACGCTGGGAGCGGTGGTTGCCGTGAAGTCGGCGCCTGGCTTTGGTTTAAGCTTGCGCAACTCCTGCCAAACTTCCTGAATCTTCTCGATCGACATGCCGGTCTTCTTCGAGATCTGCGGCAGGCGATTGTTTTCCAAGTCTTCGAGATGATTCTCGATCAAGATGCGCAGCTCGTCGTAATCAGGCATGCCGGGAATGAGTTGCAGCAGCAGGCACTCCTTGAGCGTGCGAGCGCCCACTCCCGGCGGATCGAGCCGTTGGATGACTCGCAGGGCCTCTTCCGCAATCACCATCTGCCTGGCTCGGTAGGCGTTGTAATCGCCGTTCACGTCGGGGGCCACGGGCGGCAGCAATTCTTCCAGCGGCGTTTTCAGATAACCATTCGTATCGAGGCTCGAGATAATCCGATCGGCCATCCGTCGCACGTCGTCGGTCGCCTCGAACCAACTAAGCTGGTGATGCAAGTAATCGACCAGCGTTTCGGGCCGCGCGAGCATGTTGGCCATCGCGTCGTGGCGACGATCTCCCTCGGCTTCGATCCGATTCATTGACGGACGGCTACGCTCCTCGTAGTCGTCCGGCAGGTTCTCGGCCATGTTGAGCAGCCGCTCGAAGTCGTCTT
>CAZGMU010000202.1:885-8701 GCA_964526975.1 uncultured Planctomycetaceae bacterium | reverse complement strand
CGCCAAGTATGCCAAGGAAGACAGAAATCAGCAGTGAATTGCTTGGCGTCCTTTGCGTGCTTGGCGGTTTCGTTCATTTTGTTCGATGCTCTAGGCTGGCAGTGGTTCCGACCACCTTTGTTGACATTTCGCAACAGGCCGCGCTCGCAGGTTGTCGGAAACCAACAGTTTGGCTTTTATTCCATTCCGGATAGCTTCCAGGATTTCGTAACGTTCCCCGGCGTTTTGGTAGTAGGTTTTGTATAGCAAGTACGAATTTCCCGCCATGCAATCGGTGTGGGCACGCTCTTTGCCAATAACCAGGATCGCCCTTGGCGGCTAAGACGTTCGATCACTGACAAACCCGAAGCGGTCCATGAGTTCCTTTATATCGGTAACTGCCCCAGTCAGCCGTCCCGTTCGCAAGCAAACGCAGCGAACTCGTCTCGCGACGATTCTTGGCACAGGTATCTGTGTTCCCGAACGCGTGGTAAGCAATGCTTACTTCAGCGATGAGCTGAGGCTCGACACGACTGCCGAATGGATCGAACGTCGCATTGGCATTGTCCAACGCCATTGGGCGACGGACGAAACTTCTACAGACCTCGCGGTTGGCGCTGCGCGCTCCGCTTTGTTGAATTCCGGTGTGAAGCCAGACGAGATCGATGTCGTAATCGTCGCGACCAGCACGCCCGACTTTACGATGCCGGCTACGGCGTGTCTCGTGCAGGGACGCTTGGGCGCCACGCGAGCACTTGCGTTCGACGTAGTCAATGCGTGTGCCGGCTATGCTTACGCGCTCGACGCCGCGAGCCGGTACTTGCAAAACGGCGACCTACAGACCGCGCTCGTGGTTGGCGTCGATCGCGGCAGCAGGCTGGTCGATCCGCGCGATCGCACAACCAGCGTTTTCTTCGGCGATGGTGCTGGCGCCGCCGTGGTAAGTCGGCAAGGCACTGGTCGAGTCCTGGCTTCCAAGCTTTATTCAAGCGGCAATGCCGTGCCCCTATCGGTGCCCGTCGGTGGCACGATGAAAATGGACGGCAAGGCGATCTGGAATTTCGCCACCGAGGTGCTTCCATCCACCGTGAATGAATTGTGTATCGCCGCAGGCGTTTCGGTTCAAGACATCAAACTACTTGTGCCACATCAGGCGAATCGAAACATTCTGTCGGCTGCGGCAGAGAAGATGGGGCTGCCGTTTGATCGTGTCGTGGTGAACATCGAGCGCTATGGCAATACGCTGGCGGGCAGCATTCCCATCGCGCTCGACGAGGCGCTGGCCAACGGTCGCGCCGAGTCCGAGGACATCATCGCGATCGTCGGCTTCGGAGCCGGTTTGGCTTGGGCCGGATTATTGCTTCAACTGTAAGGGCGGAGTTTGTGCCATGGGCGCTTCAGCAACCGCAACGCGCATCGGTTTAGTCGACCGCTTACACTCGTTTCGTGAGCGATATGGCGTCAAAAGCGCATTCTACAAAGCTGTCGACGTAGTCCTTCACAAAGTATTCCGTACCTACATTCACACGGTCGTGTGGTTGGAACTTGAGCCCGTTGCGAAGATGGCCTGCTCGGACTCGCGTTTTCATTTCCGTTTTATCTCGGCGGATGAAATCGAAGCGTTTGCCCAGGACCCGAGTTACTACATCGACCCGTCGCTGGCCGAAGGAGTTCGCGAAGGTCGTGAAGTATGCTTCGCTGCCTTGGAAGGCGACCGGTTGGCCGCCTTCGGGTGCTACACGCTCGGCTATGTGCCGCCGGAGCAGGCTGCCGGAGCCGCGATGTCGTTTCCTGGCGATGTTGCGTATATGTCGTACGGCTTTACCCATCCCGACTACCGCGGGGCGCGTTTGCATGGCTACATCATGGGCCTCGCACTGCAGGAGTTGGCCAGGCGTGGCATCACGAAGCTAGTCTCCATCGTGGCCTGGACCAACTTGCCGTCGTTGAAGAGTTGTTGGAGATTAGGTTACATCAACCTCGGCAACATGGTCACGATCGGCGGTAAGAAGCGCGCGATCGGGTTTTACCCAGCGGATGCGAAGGACCTCGGCGTGCGGTTTGGTCGCAACGCGCTGAAGGTTGTTTAGGCAGGCTTTTTTGAAATTCGAAGTACCTGTCCAATAGCCGGCGAGCCACGCTCGCCGGGAAACCGGACCGCGTGGCGGCCCGGCTATCTTCAGCCTTTTTGGTTGAGATTTCGCCTGGCGGCGAACGCAAGAGGCCAACTTTTTCCGGCGCAAATCCGTTCTTTTGGGGTGCCTTTTGAATCTCGGGCGTTTACCTGAGAACTTTCGCTATCGCTAATGCGTATCTCGATAACGTATTTGCGAACTGAGGTCCTGCGGGACCAGCCAAGTCTTTACCGTTGGTGGACACTTGGGGCCGGCCGAGCACCCAGCTTAGCCGCGGGCCTTTCTTCGTAACCTTCCGTGAATCGTACCACGTCGGTCATGCTCCGGCGGTATTTCGCGGACGACTTATCCCACGACATAATCTGTTGCACCTATTTGTCATTCCAATTGAGGAATTCCATGACTTCTGCCACGCCTGTTACTCACAAGCAACTCGAACAGTTATCGCAAAAAATCAAAGTCCAGAGTCAGCCGTTTCGCCGACTGATTGCCGAGGTCGGTCAGACGATCGTTGGCCAAGAATCGCTTGTTCATCGCATGCTAATTGGCCTGTTGGCCAACGGTCACTTGTTGATTGAGGGTGTGCCTGGCCTGGCGAAGACGACGGCCGTCGCTTGCCTGGCGAAGGCGATTCAAACCGGCTTTCAGCGTTTGCAATTCACGCCCGATCTGTTGCCGGCCGACTTGATCGGAACGCAGATTTACAGACCGCAAGATCAGCGGTTTGTCGTGCAGAAGGGGCCGATCTTTTCGAATCTGATTCTGGCGGATGAAATCAATCGCGCACCGGCCAAGGTGCAAAGCGCGTTACTCGAAGCGATGCAGGAGCGCCAAGTGACGATCGGCGGTGAGACGTTCTTGCTCGACGAGCCGTTCCTTGTGATGGCTACGCAGAACCCGATCGAGCAAGAAGGCACGTATCCGTTGCCCGAAGCACAGACCGATCGTTTCATGCTGAAGGTTGTAGTCGGCTATCCGAACCGCGATCAGGAACTGGTGATTCTTGATCGGATGTCGAAGACACGACAGAAGATCGAGGTTACGCCGGTGACGACGAAAGAGGACATCATGGCCGCTCGGGCCACGATCGACGAAATCTATGTCGACCGCAAGGTGCAGGAGTATATCGTCGACCTCGTAATGGCCACTCGTAAACCTCAGGCCTACGGACTGCAACTGGACGAGTTGATTCAGTACGGCGCTTCGCCACGAGCGACGATCTTTTTGACTCTGGCTGCTAAGGCCAATGCGTTTCTTCACGGCCGTGGGCATGTCGTGCCGCAGGATGTGAAAGAAATGGCGCTCGATGTGTTGCGTCATCGCGTGATTCTTACCTACGAAGCAGAAGCCGAGGAGAAAACTTCGGACGAAGTGATTCGCACGATTCTCGATAAGCTCCCAGTGCCCTGAACCGCGACAGGAAGTAGCTGAGGAACGTCTTACCAATAACTTTCTATTTCAGAATAACCACAGAGACACGGAGGACACAGAGAAGACAAAGAAGGGAATTGATCATTGGTCATTTCCGAATTGGCCAATGACAAATGACAAATTTGCAATGACCAATTTCTTCTCCGTGTCTCCGTGGTGAATCCCATCTGCCAAAATTATTTTGAGTCATTCCCAAGGCACAGGGAAGAACGATCTATGTTACCTCGCGAGATCATCAAGAAGATCCGGCGTATCGAAATCCATACGTCGCACATCGTGAACGAGCTGTTGACGGGGCAATGGAACTCGGCGTTCAAGGGACGCGGTATCGAGTTCGAAGAAGTTCGGCCCTATCAGATCGGTGATGATGTACGTGCGATCGATTGGAATGTCACGGCTCGCACCGGCCGGCCGTTCATCAAGCTGTTTCGCGAAGAGCGCGAGATGGCCGTGATGCTGCTGGTCGACCTCAGCGCATCGCAAAGTCTCGGTACGCATTGGCAGACGAAGCGCGAGCTGGTCACCGAACTCAGCGCGACGTTGGCATTCTCCGCGATCAAGGGGAATGACAAAGTTGGGTTGACGCTGTTTACCGACGGCATCGAAAAATTCGTGCCGCCTCGCAAGGGCTCGCGACATGTTCTCCGGATTATTCGCGAGTTGCTCTACTGCGATCCGATGGGGCATGGCACCAATTTGGAGAAAGCGCTCCAGCACCTGAATCGCACGGCCTCGCGCCGGACCGTGGTATTTCTAATCAGCGATTTTCAGGATGCTGGTTATGAACAGGCCCTCCGGATCGCTAGCCGCAAGCACGATGTTATTCCGATCGTGGTGGCCGATCAGCGCGAGTTCACGATGCCGAATGTTGGTCTCGTGCGCCTACGCGATGCCGAGACGGGCAAGATGGTCGTGCTCGATACCTTTAGCCGCGCGAATCGCAAGGCGTACGAGCAATTTGCCCGAAGTCAGGCTGCCGAGCGTGATTCACTGTTTCGCAAACTGCGGCTCGAATCGATTCATATTTACACCGGCGAGGACTTCGTCGAACCGCTTCGCAAGTTTTTCCATAAGCGGGAGATGCATCGATGAAACTACGCTGTTTAACTCTATTTGCAATTGGATTGTTCGCGAGTCTCCCGGCGTTGGCGTTGGCAGACGCCGAGGGTGCGCGTGCGCTGCAAACAGAGGCCAGCGACGGTCCGGTAAAGGTCACCGCACGGCTAAGCACAGCGACGGCTCGTGTGGCCGAACCGATTCAGCTTGTCCTTGAAGTGGAAGCTCCCAAGGGCGCGCGCGTTGAGCTGCCGGCCAAGGCAGATCGACTGGGCGAGTTCGAAGTGCGCCGATCCCAGCAAACGCTTGATATTCCGTCTGCGACTGACACGAGCAAGCGATCTTGGACCATGCGGTCGACTCTGGAGTCGATCAAGACGGGCGACCTGACCGTCCCATCGTTGGAAGTGCATTACACGACGGATGCTGCGTCGACGACGTTTAAAACGCTAACCACTTCACCACTCAAAGTGCAGGTCACGAGCGTGCTGGAGAATCGCGCCGACCCGACGAAGTTTCGCGATATCAAGCAGACCGTCGATGTTCCGGTGCCACCGATCGTTTCGCGAGAGTGGATCGTGTGGACGTGTGGCGGTGTGGCCGGAACTGTGGCTGCACTCTTGTTGGCTGTAGCGTTGGTGAAACGTCGCCACCGCGGGCCATCGCCGGCTGCTTGGGCACTGGCCTCGATCGAAGAGCTCGAACAGATCGACGTAGCGCAAACGGCTGTCGCGGAAACCGTGTTCAATGAAGTGGTCGACGTCGTTCGCGAGTTCTTCGAGCTTGAATTCAACGTTCCGGCACTCCCGCGGACGACGCGTGAGTTTCTCGCCGAGGCCTCAAACGAAGTGGGATTGCCGGAAGTCGCCAGCAAGCGGTTGTCTTGGCTGGCGTCGGTCGCAGACGAGATCAAGTTCGCTCGACTAGGCGTCGGCGAAGAGCATTTGAGGCATGCGTTCGCCCAGGCGAAGGCGTTTATCAACGAGTGTGAAGCGCATCGTCGTGCGACGACGAAAGGGGCCGCGTGATGTTTCATAGTCCCTGGTATTTATTGTTGCTGCTGCTTCTGCCGCTCGTCGGCTGGCGGCTATGGTCGCGGGCGCGCAGCTATTCGGTGCCGTTCAGCTCGACCCACTTCGTGGTTGGCCTGCGGCGGACCTGGCGGCAACGGTTGGCGTGGCTGCCGACCGCGTTGACGTTGGCTGCTATTGCCATGATGATCGTCGCACTGGCCCGGCCGCGAGAAGGACGTGAGCAGACCGTCGTCGATTCAGAGGGCATCGCGATCGAGATGGTTGTTGACCTCTCGGGCAGCATGCGGGCGATGGATTTTAAGGTCGATGGCAGGCATGTCGACCGTTTGACAGCGATTAAAAACGTAGCTGGCCGATTCATCCAGGGAGACGAAGCGGACCAGGTGAAGAAACAGAAAAAAGACAAGCTCACCGGGCGTACGACCGACCTCGTCGGCTTGATCTCTTTCGCACGATATGCCGACGCGATCCTCCCGCCGACGCTGGACCACGCGTTTGTGATGGATCAATTGAATCATCAGCAGATCGTTACGCGTCGGGCCGACGACGGCACTGCGATTGGCGATGCGATCAGTCTCGGCGTTGAAAAGCTCAATCGGCTCGATAACAAGAAGCAAGACAAGGTGAAGAGCAAGGTCATGATCCTGCTCACCGACGGCGAGAACAACGCCGGCGACTTTGATCCTGTGCAGGCCGCGGAGCTGGCCAAGACGATGGGTATCAAGATCTACACGATCGGTGTCGGCACGCGAGGCTCTGCCCCGGTGCCGGTACAGAACCCGTTCACCGGCCGCGAGGAGATTCAGTGGGCCGACGTCAACATCGACGAAGCCACACTGACGAAGATCGCGTCGGCGACGGGCGGCAAGTATTTCCGTGCTACGGATACCGAGTCGCTCGACGCAATTTATCGCGAGATCGACAACCTGGAGAAAACCAAGGTCGAGTCGCGCCACTTCGTCGACTATCGCGAACTGGCGATTCAGCCCGCGCATGTGAATGGTTGGAAGCTTCCGCCGCTGGTGCTGATCGCGTTTGGCCTGTTGTCGGCGCGGGTGCTGCTTACGAACACCGTGTTTCGAGAATTTGCTTAGGGATGACTCAAAAATAACTTCGGCAGATGGGATTCACCACGGAGGCACAGAGGACACAGAGAAGACAGAAGAACATGAATCGTCACTAATCTACGCTCATCAATCAGAATCAAGAACGAGGCGGAAAATAGTCTCTTTTTTGATACTTGAGATTAGTGGGGATTAGTAAGGATTAGTGTTCCTGTCCTCCTGGATATCTTCTCCGTGCCCTCTGTGTCTCCGTGGTTATTCTGAAAAGCCGGGAAGTTATTATTGAGTCGTTCCATAGGATACTGAGTTAGGCAATCCACATGGATATTCAATTCGGAAATCTGAATCAGTTGGGCTGGCTGTGGGTAGTCGCTATCTGCCTGGGGGCAGTGGTATTTGCCGCGGTCGCCCGGCGTCGCGCGTTGAAGCAGTTTGCAACGGCGAACCTGTTGCGAAGTGTGTTGCCAAAGGGAGGCTCGATGCGTCGCAACCTGGCTGCCGCGCTGATGTTGGCCTCGCTCGCGCTGATGGTAGCTGCGCTGGTGGACGTGCGGTGGGGCAAGGTATGGCGCGATGTGCCGCAGAAAGGCATCGAGGTGATGTTCGTCTTGGATGTGTCGCGATCGATGCTGGCCGATGATGCAGCGCCGACGCGGCTCGAGCGGGCCAAGCAGCAAATCAAGGATACGATCGACGAGATGGCCGGAGATCGAGTGGGCCTCGTTGTATTCGCGGGTGACGCCAAGCAACAGATTCCACTGACGACGCACTACGACGATTTCAAGCAGGCGCTTGATGAGGTCGGCCCGCAGAACGTGCGGCGCGGCGGTTCGCGACTGGGCGATGCGATCGAGACGGCGTCGCGTTCGTTTCTCACGAAGTCGAACGCGCATAAAGCCATCGTGATTTTTACCGACGGCGAAGATCAGGAGAGCAAGCCGGTCGAAGCGGCCAAAGCGGCCCACGAGGCGGCGGGTGTTCGCATTTTCACCGTAGGGCTCGGCGACATTGCCCAGGGGTCGCGAATCCCGATTGGCGGCGAGAGCCGTAGTCAGTATCTGACACATGATGGGCAGACGGTGTGGTCCAAGCAGAACGGCGATGTCTTGCGTGAGAT
>CAZGMU010000202.1:0-875 GCA_964526975.1 uncultured Planctomycetaceae bacterium | reverse complement strand
ACGGCGACCGACGGCGCGTACATTCCGGCCGGCACGAAACAAGTGAATATGTCGGACGTATATCACAGCTACATCGGCAAGGTGGAGCAGACGAAATTCGAAACGGCTCGCGTGAATCAATACGAGGCACGGTACCAGTGGTTTCTGTTGCCGGCGCTGTTGCTGGTACTTGTCGAGGTCGCGGTGACGACGTGGCCCATTCGGAAACGAGTTGGAACCAATGGCGAAACGACGGTTCGTCGAAGCGAATCGCCGCGTGGCCGCGAGAATGTGAAACCAAACAACGAACAGTCGACGGCAGCATGATCGCAACTCATCCAATAATTCGCGTGGCACTGGTGCTGGGCAGCTTGCTGCTGACCGGTAGTGCATGGGCCGATGATCGTGAGCGCCAGGTGGCGATCGAGATCAACAAGGCAAATGAAGTCCTGCGCGGCGGCGATATCGATGGCGCGGTGAAGGCCTACCAGAAGGTGCAAGAAGGCACGAGCGAGCGGGCAGACCTGTCGTACAACATGGCCATCGCCCAGTATCGCAAAGGCGACATCGCCGCGGCTCAGAAGCTGTTCAAGGAGACTGCCACCGCGGAAGACGACGCCGTAGCGGCCAAGTCGCGATACAACTTGGGCAACTGCAACTATGCAGCGGCGCTCAAGCAGGCCGAGTCCGACCGACCGGCCGCGATCAAGGGGCTTAACGATGCGATTGCCGACTACCGCAGCGCACTGGAGGTCGATCCGAACGACGCCGACTCGCGAGCGAATATTGAACTTGCGTCCGCGATGATCGAAAAACTTCGCGAGCAAGAAAAGAAGGACCAACAGCAGAAGGATCAGCAACAGAAGGATCAGCAACAGAAGGATCAGCAACAGAAG
>CAZGMU010000201.1:0-8707 GCA_964526975.1 uncultured Planctomycetaceae bacterium | reverse complement strand
AGCTGACGAACCAAAACAACTGACCTTGAAAACCTGAATTGCAAAAGCCCAGTTAAATGTCGTAAATGAGCCATTGTTATAATCCCATCCAAATTTTTGGGACATTGGTCGACTGATTGACAAGATCACCGATATGCGATTCCCCCGGTGTGAATTGTGTCAATGCACGTTTCGCGTTGAGATGGCCTGTCCCCATTTCCAGATCAAGAGGGATGTTCGGACCGCTTGACGCCACGGAGTTGAACCAAGTGGAAATTTCATTCGACTTCAGAACCGTTCGCTCCATGCCAAGGAGGGTGCCCTGTGGAGCCAGTGAGTTATCGTCCTTTATCTTATCAGCAGAATTCATTAGCACAGCCTTCATTACTTCGTAACGCTGTGAATTAGCATCCCAAGTCGAAGGGCTCGCTACTCTTCGGGCCGCCGCATGTTGTTGCAACAGTGCCACTGGCCAGTCACATGCGGCGCGGCGAAACTTGTGCCAGTATTGTCTGGAAATGTGGGAAATGTCTCGTTTGGCCCCGTTAAACCCAGCCTATCACCAGGTGCAACAATATCGATCGATGTTCTTGGCCCTACGGCGTCCTGATTGGGATTATTGGATGCTGAAACACGGCGAAAGATTCCATCTAATTCTTTCTCAGAATAAGCCACCGTAATGCCGTTGAACTCATTCGTGGGCACCGGCCCGGCAGGCCCTGATTCATTACCGGCAACCACGTAAAGCACATCGTGCTCGTGTGCCGGCCAATCCAAGAATTGCGTTAGAGTAGAATTTCCATCCAACACACTACTGCTAGAATCCAGATCCACGCCAAAACTCATGTTAATAGCTCGAACTTTGATACTGGTTGGAGCTTCAGCCAAATGCTTGGCTAAGTGTTGTGCAGCGACAGCGGCATCGGGTTGAAAATAAGGAGCGACAAAATCTTCAAATGCTGACGAATAAAGTGACGCTCCTTGTGCGACGCCAATTGGAGGAGAATGTGTTGTAGGTGGCGTCTCCACGTCCGTTTGTTTTGAGATCATCACACCCGCAACCCACAGCGGATGTTCAATCAATAACTACCGGCAGAGCCAGTAGTATGAGGAAGGCCCCTAAAAGAGGCCAATTAGTTAGTGGATGTCAAACAGTCCGCGTTCCTGGTTACGCTCGTGTTTCTCCTGGTTCTGGATGTACTCGCGAATCATCGCTTCATCCAGCCCCACGGTGCTCACACAATCCCCGCGTGACCAAAACGCTCGTCCGTACAAACTTCCTTTCACTTTTCCGAGGTCACGGTTGATCCGAATGGCACTCTTCCCCTTCAAGAATCCCGCCGTGTTGGCAATGCTGTACTTCGGTGGAACGCTCAACAGCAGATGAACGTGGTCTGGCAATGCGTTACCCTTCACCAACCCAATTTCCTGCTGCCGGCAAAAATCGCGGAGAATCTTCCCAATTTCTCCGCGAAGGCTTCCATAAAACTTACGCCTCCTATACTTTGGGACAATCACTACGTGATACTTACAATCCCACTTCACGTGGGCTTGACTACGCCAGTCTTTCATTTGGGATCCTCCTGCGCCCCTCGGGGCCTTCCCCAGGAGGATCCTTTTTTATGCTCCCGGAACGGCGGAGCCTATTGGGTACTCACCAGCGGAGCTGGTGGTTTACGAATTTGAATTAGAATGCGTTTAAGTGGCTTTATCGAGTTTGGTTTCGCGACCATCTTTTTGCACTTGCTGAGCCTTTTCGTAGCTCTCGAAGAGCAACTGATAATGGGGCACGATATGATCTTTCATGATCTCAGCGAACTCCATCGCATCAGGCCGGTTCCAGGTACGCATTAGTTCGGCCAGGGTCGCGAAGGTATCGGTCGGCGCCGCGCCGGCTTGGACGACGCGAGCCAGCGTGATGTCTGTGGCCATCGATGAGAAATTGCCGGACGCATCGACGACATTGAACACCTTGTAGCCGGCGTCCAATGCGCTCAAGGTCGGGAAAGCCATGCATACGCTGGTGAGCGTTCCGGCGATAATCAGCGTTTTGCGACCGGTCTTTTCAATCGCCTCGACCCACTTGGGGTTATCCCAGGCATTGATTTGACCGGTCCGAGGGATATAGACCGCCTCGGGGTTGACTTGGTGAATCTCCGGAATGAGCGGTCCGTTCGGGCCGTCGGGAACGCTTGCCGTGGTGAAAGTTGGCGTCTTCGTGAGTTTGGCGGCCTTCGCCAGAGCGATGACGTTGTTGCGAAGCGCCAGCATGTCCATGTCTTTCACCAGTTGGAACAATCCACTTTGGTGATCGATCAATAGCAATACAGCATCCGAGGGATCAATCATTCCCTTAGCGACTTTGGCCATTGCCTTGCTCCTTATCAGTGAAATGTAGTTGGGCGGAATCTTGCTTATGCGAAGCGGATCGTCGATGATCCATTGGTATTGTGACGTTCTTTTTAGTCAATGCGTCAAGTTGCAAGGACGCTTGCCAGCGGAATTCGGTCTGGCGATAAGGCCTCACGTTTCAGTATGGATAATCGCTTTTCCTTCGTTCAAGGATTTCCGTCATGCGTCTCATTGCTATGCTGCTGCTTCTAGCCCTGCTCGTCAGTTCTATCTGCTATTCGAATGTGGTCGCAAAACCGCCGCCTGTCAACGTCGCTCCCACGGCGCTGCAAGACTATGTTGCTTCCAAGGACGATTCGTTTGCTTGGAAGCTGCTCAAAAACGATAGTACCGACGATTTTCTGACGTACGACATTGATCTGACATCGCAAGTTTGGCAAGGAACGGTTTGGAAGCATGCGTTGACGGTGATTATTCCACGCAAGCATCTTCAGCACCGGGACACCGTTCTACTATTCATTATGGGGGGCAGCACCGGAGGTAAACCTAGCGCAGACGACCTCGCAATGGGGCGCAAGTTGGCCACCAATGCGCAAATGCCGGTGGCGCTGTTGCATCAGGTTCCGAATCAGCCCTTGTTGGGTGACCGCAGGGAAGACGATCTCATCAGCGAGACGTTTCTGCGATATCTCGAAACGAAGGATGCCACGTGGCCGCTGCTTTTTCCAATGGTGAAGAGCGCCGTGAGGGCGATGGACGCGTTGCAGGAAATCGGGTTTCAGAAGCACAATCAGAGAATCGAGCGATTTGTCGTCACCGGCGGATCGAAGCGGGGATGGACGACATGGCTTTCGGCGGTTGCCGACAAGCGCGTGGCCGGTATCGCGCCCATCGTGATCGATACGCTTAACCTCCCTGCGCAAATGAAGCACCAAAAAGAAACCTGGGGACGCTACAGCGAGCAGATCGCCGATTACACGCTTAAGGGTCTGGTTGATGTCATGCAAAGTCAGCCCGAGATCCCTGTTTGGCGGTGGGTCGATCCCTACACGTATCGCAATCAATTGACGTTGCCAAAGTTGCTCATTAACGGCACGAATGACCGATATTGGGTAATCGATGCCATGAACTTGTATTGGGGCGGCCTCGTCGGAGAAAAGCATGTGCTCTATGTGCCGAATGCCGGACACGGCCTCGATGGCGGCAAGGAGAATGCGCTCAAGACCCTGGCCGTGTTTGCCCAGCACGTTGCCATGCAGGAGCCTTTGCCGAATCTTTCTTGGAAGCACGACGACGATGGCGGCGAGATGCGGCTTGTCGTGCAGTCCGTGCCGGCGCCCAAAGCTGTGCGACTCTGGACGGCTCATTCAGAAGACAAAGACTTCCGGCCGGCCCACTGGGACGCGACGCCCATTGCCGCGGACAGCGACGGAGGCTATGTCGCTCGCGTGCCCAGGCCGGTTTCCGGGCATGTGGCCTTCTTCGCTGAAGCCACCTACGAGTTCGGTCCTCTCGAATACGGCCTGTCAACTCAGATGCGCCAAGAGTAAGGGTAACGGAAGAGTGTCACCCTACGCCGTTGACCTTTTCCAAACAGGTTCTTCAGTGATTTTAGTGGGTCGGATTTCCCTGAACGCTCCTTGTTAACAGGAAGGGGCAGAGGAAACGAAGGTCTTCAAGCATTCAACAAGATGGATGAAACCGACAAGCACGCAAAGGACGCCAAGCAATTCACTGCTGATTTCTGTCTTCCTTGGCGGCTTGGCGGTTCAATCTGTGAGAGGCATTTGGTTCCTGGATAACGGCTCCCGGCTGCGAGTGACTTCTCTCTGTTTTCTCTGCTTCCTCTTGCTCATTATTGTCTTGTTCCAGCCAGTAGCTGCCCACTAAAACTCTTGAAGAATCTTTTGTGATGGCTATTTGCCCGCGCCGGATTGGAACGTGTTATATTGACCGCAGGCAAAGCGTAACCGACGTAATTGAGTCGGTTGATCAGCCGACACATCTGCGCAATTCCTGAACTCAAAAGGAGCAGGCTATGCATAAGCAAATCGTTTTAGTGGCCGTGGCGTTTGCCACGTTGGGGCTGGTCGTGGCGAGCGCGGAAGAAACGCCGACGAAGTCTACAGAGGACCAGGTTATTCGCAAGTCGATTGGCGAGTATTGCGACGCGTTCAACGCAGGCAAGATCGACGCTCTGCTTTCCTACTGGAACGACGATGCAGACTACGTGGATGAGGATGGCAAAGCGTACCACGGCAAAGATGCGATCGGTGTGCTCTTCAAAGGTTCGCTGGAAGAGCTGAAGGGCTCGAAGCTTGGTCTCAAGATCGACAACCTTCATTTGGTGAAGCCGGATGTGGCGATTGAAGATGGTGTCGCCACGTTGACTGGGCCGGATGGCGAGGTAAGCGATGGACGCTACACGGTGGTTTGGATCAAGACTGGCGACCGTTGGCGAATCAGCAGCGCGCACGACCTGCCGAAGAAAGACAGACCGCGGGAAACCGCCAACGCCGACTATCTCAAGCCGCTTGATTGGCTGATCGGCGATTGGACAAGCGACGACAAAGGCCGAAAGGTCAATCTTTCAGCGAAATGGGTGCTCGATAAGAACTACATCGTGCAGGACTACGCGGTGGCTGGCGAAGCGGGCGACGACCTTAAGGTGATGCAGTTGATTGGTTATGACCCGCTCTCGGGGCAGATTAAGTCTTGGTCGTTCGATTCGCGCGGCGGATACGGCGAAGGCCTGTGGCAACGCGACGGCAACACGTGGAGTTCGGAATCGACCGGCGTTTTACCGGATGGCCGTGTGGGCAACTCGGTGAATAGTGTGCGTTTCGTCGACGATACGCATTTGGAATGGCGCGCGACAGGTCGGAACATCGAAGGGCAACCGATGCCCGATGCGGAAGTGACGTTCGTGCGCGCGGGCAACGCCGCGAACGAAGGCAAGCCTTGAGTACAGCGCAGTGTCCTCGCGTGGGTGTGGAAGCTGTTTCCAATACACCGCTCACCGGCCCTCTTCCAAAAGGGAGAGGGAGTTCGATTACGCCTCGTCGCACATGCAATGGGAGACCTTCGATGAATAAGGTCGTGGTCCTGGTAGTGGCAAGTTTGGTGCTCGTCTTGATGGTGGGCGATGCGCAATCCCGCGGACCGCGAGGCGGCGGCGATGGCGGAGGCCGCTCAGGTGGCGGCGGTGGTGCTGCTGGAAGAGCGAACGCGGCGCGTGGAGGAGGTGGCGGTGGTGGCTCGCGCGCTCCCTCTCTGTCGGGCGGCGGCGGAGGTGGTGGAGGGCAGCGGCCATCGTTGGGTGGCGGTGGCGGAGGAAGCAATCGGCCCAGCACGCGACCCGGCATGGTGCCACAAGGCGGCGGAGGGCGTCCTAACGTTGGTAGTGGCAACCGGCCGGGCGGAAACGTTGGCTCGCGACCCGGTGGCGCGGATCGCCCGAGCGCCGGTGGCAATCGACCAGAAAACATCGGCGGCAATCGACCGGGCGGCAGTGGTGATCGCCCGGGCGCGACCAATCGCCCCGGCGGTGGTGATCGACCTTCGATTGGCAATCGTCCCGGTGCTGGCGCGGGGGTGGGAAGTGGGAATCGCCCCGGCGGGGGCGGGCTGCCGGGCTCAGGTAGCGGAAATCGCCCGGGCACCGGGATCGGTGATCGACCGGGAAGTGGAATTGGTAATCGACCGGGCGGCAGTGATCGGCCGGGGATCGGCGGAGGTCGACCTGGGATTGGGGACCGGCCGGGCATTGGCGACAGACCTGGATCCGGGAACCGGCCCGGTGGTGGCGATCGACCCGGCATTGGCGACCGGCCTGGTTCTGGAAATCGCCCTGGCGGTGGTGATCGACCTGGGATTGGTGATCGAGCTGGTGGTGGCGATCGGCCGGGCATTGGTGATCGACCTTGGGATCGTCCGGGCGATGGTTGGGGCGGAAATCGCCCTGGCGGTAATCGGCCAGGAGGACGCCCCGACGTGAACTGGCCTGGCGGTGGTCATCGGCCGAATCCTTGGCCACCAGGTAACCGGCCAATCGTTCGGCCAAGTTGGCCGCATGGGCATTGGCACAATGATCGTTGGTGGGGGTGGTACGATCGGCGTCACCGCAATTGGCATCGTGGCCGTTGGACAGTGAACGTGTGGCCGCCGTTGTGGGTCACTGGTTGGGGCACACCCGGCTGGGCCTGGGGCCGCAACGACACGTTCGTTTTCCACAATCCGTTTGTTGTCGTACCAGCAGTTAGTTCGACGACAAAAATCGTCGAGGTTCCCGTGTTCCTCGACTATTCTCGGCCGCTGCCAGAACCGTCGCAGGACTTCTCGTTTGCCGATTTCGATTCCGACGAAGAACTTGAACCGGAAGACGAGGCCACGCAAGAGGCGATGCAGCATTTCGATCGTGCCCGCGCTGCGTTTAAGAAGAATGATTACAAAGCGGCGATGCAAGCGATTGATAGCGCGATCGAACTATTTCCTGGCGACGCCACGTTCCACGAGTTCCGCGCGTTGTGCCTGTTCGCGATGAAGGATTACCAACAGGCCGCGGCGACAATCTACTCGGTGCTGGCCGCGGGACCGGGTTGGAATTGGGAAACGATGATTGGCTTATACGGCGACGCGGCAACGCACACCGCGCAGCTCCGCGCGCTCGAATCGTACGTGGTCGCAAACCCAGACGACTCGGCAGCGGCGTTTCTGTTGGCCTATCAGTACATGACGATGGGCCACCTCGATGCCGCGGTTAAGAAGTGGGAGCGAGTGGCGAAACTGCTGCCGGAAGACGAACTGACGGCGCAACTGCTCGAGGCGTTTCGGCCTGTCGCGGCCGAGGCGGCGGGGACGGAATAAGGAACTCTAACAAAACCGAAATGGGTGAGCCGGACGTTACCGCGTTCCGGCTGATTGGATTAGCCGGCGGGCGCTAGCCCCCGGTTTTGCCAGAGCTTCGGGGGGCATTCCATTTCTAAAGCGATTTTCCAATTTATGTAGCCACAGAGGACACAGAGTTCACGGAGAGTCTATAGAAAGCAGGCTCGTCTTATTAACTCTCTGTGATCTCTGTGGCTATTAAGGTGATTGCTCTAGCGAACGCTGCTTTTCAGAGTCGGAGCTGCGCTTGGCGCGGTGGATGTTATTCGCGTCTTTCTCGACCTGATTCATTCTGTTTTCCATCGCGTGGACATGCTTGTCGGCTTGACGCAGCCTTTCCACGCTGTAGTTCCCGCAGCCAGAGGAAGCGGCGCCGATCAGGGCAATCATCGACAGGAGAAGCATTCGCTGATGAATTGACTGAGTGATGAATCGCACAGGAACAGCTCCGAATGATCGGTTAGTGAATCACCTTCCATCGTAGCAACCACCGCCACTGCTTGGCGACCGCGGAGTCGGCCAGCTTTTGCGAGGCTTGCTATTGAGGCCTGCTTGAGAGTATGGGCGCCAAGGCCTTGTTCCAAACCTCGTAGCCTTGGGGATTCATGTGCAGGCCGTCTTTGCGGAAGAGTTCTTTGCGCGGCTGGCCGTCGGAGCCGAGCATCGGCGTGGCGATGTCGACGTAAAGCTCGTGGTCGTTCTGCTTGGTTAGCTTTTCAATGCGGCTGTTGACCTCTTGAATCTTGGGCCATAATCTCCAACGCGAGATGCTTGGCTTGATCGCGATGTAGATCAGCTTGGCATGGGGCAGCTTTTCGTGGACCACTTTGGCAAACGCTTCGTAGTCGGCGACAACCTGATCAGGCGAGCGGCCCGCGGCAACATCGTTGTCGCCGGCATAAAACACGATCGTGCGCGGCTGATATTTGAAGACGATGCGATCGGCAAAGTGGGTCGAGTCAGGAATCGACGAACCGCCGAAACCGCGGTTGATGACGGGGAGGCCAGGAAATGCCTCAGCCGACTGCCAGAGTCGAACGCTCGAACTGCCGACGAACAGAATACCGTCTTTTGGGACCGCGTTTTGGCGATCCCACTTTTCGAACGCGGCGATCTCTGGTTCGAAGCGCTCGGGCTTTTTCTGAGCAGGTGCGGCGGCCTCTGCGGTGGCCGCGGAAGCTTCTTTTGCGAGTGGCTCAGAAGAGGTTAGCCACGAAAAAGCACAAACAAATGCGAAAAGGAGGATGGTTAATCGGGTGATGGGTGTTGTTTTCATGCTGATTGGGTCTCTCGCAAAGGCGCGGAGGCGCGGTGTTAAGAAAAATCCTGGGAGCTACATGCACGAAGCAGAAGGCCTTTAAGTACTTCGTACCCAGTACTAAGAACGTGTTTTAGAATTCATGTTCTCTCTGGAAACGAGGATAGACAAAGAAAGAAATCACGGTTGATCGAACCCTCCCCTAACCCCTCCCTACAAGGGAGGGGAATT